>NZ_JAENSQ010000033.1:0-56655 GCF_016613125.1 Pseudomonas sp. MF6776 | reverse complement strand
TGTCGCCAATGTCAGATTACACACTGAATTACACAGTGTGTAATTTCCACCAGAAAGGCAAAGCCCCGCTGTTGCGGGGCTTTTGTTCACTCATTCACTCAATTACACAGTATTTGCTATAAAGAGCAGTGTGCGGCCCTTCTCTTTTACTTGTTGGAGACTGGAGGCGATTCCGCGCCGGAGTTATCGATACCTACCAGCGTAATTACCGGCTCGCCATCTGGATAACGCCACATTGGCACAGAGATGCTGTTTGAGCTGAGAGCCTGCTGCTCACCATTGATGAACCAAAGGTTTTTGGCCATGCGGCCATCTTCATCAGTACAAACGGCTTTTGCCAGCCAGGAGGTTCGACCTACCACAAGCTCCAGCTTGCAGACCGGGGGCTTATTCCTTGCCACCGAGATATCAACCTGGCCTGTTGCTGTGTGCCCCATTGCGCTGGCAACATCCAGTTTCACCGTATACACGCCCTCCTCTTCAAGGGTCGCTCGCCCATAGTCCCCTGAGCTTGATAGCGTCTCCCCGTTGAGACTGAACGTTTTGCTGAGTATCTGGTCCTTGGGATGCCCGCCGGTGATTGATGGTCGGATCAGAACGCCCAGCGGGGCACGATTCGCGTCGTTATCCCCACTCCAGGACAATTTCACATCCCACGGAATTGGCTCCAAAAACTCCATCTCTGTTTCGGCATAGCTGTAGTTGCCCCGCGAGTCGGTGATATGAGCACCGAATGTGTAGATCCCCGGCTCAGTCAGTCGAACGATGCGACTGGTCTGGCTGGAGTCCTTGATCATTTCGAGGCCGGCGTAAGGTGGGATATCCCACTCGATGGTCAAGCCCTCGAACTCTCGGAACAAGCCAAGAGAGCGAGCCGTCATGGTCAAGTCTGCCGGCGCATACTTGGCTGAGTATTTGGTGTTGATCTTCCACTCAGGCCAGTCGTACGACCAGAAAATAAGACGGTGCTGAGTTAGGCCCAAACCGCCTCGATCCTCATACCCATTGATCCAAGATCGGACGCTGATGTAGCTCTCTTCTTTCTCCATGTCCTCCCGAGTTGGGGTGTACTTCACCTCAGTGGAGTCGACGACTGTGCCGTCAGGCAGGATGAACTCACCATCCATTGTCATATCCATTTTCGGGTACGGCATCATCAAGTTGGCGACCCAGGTAGCTTCCTTTCCTACCTCAGGACGGCGCGGCCCGATGATCTGGACACGAGGCGGCCGGACAGGTCTAAACGCAACGCCTGCACGGAGGGTTTTGTAGACGCGCTTATCCTCTGGTGAGTCTGAGTATTTCAGCCTGGCCGTGAGGTACACACGATCAGCAGAGTTGCGGCTCAGTCGGTAGGAGCCTTCCCCTGCGGCCCAGGTTTTACCGCGATCCTCCGACCATTCCACAACCATTCCGGTCGTATCGAGCGCATTACCTTTGAGGTCAGTGAGCGTGAACGTACCGCTATCGCCAATAAACACGTTTGCTGGGCCTTTAAGGCGGGCAACGGGGACGACATAGGCAATAACTTCAACGGTAGGGGTCATGGATTTCGCGCCGCTATGGCGGTTCGTCAACTCTGCCCTCAGAAGATATGTACCCCGCTGAAAGACCATGCTGAGCCGTTGCGGCAGCTTCGCATTGGCCTCAACGTCCTCCCACGTCACACCGCCGTCCTTGCTCATTTCCCAGCGCACGCCACCAAGGTCTCCTGACTGGTAGCGATCGTTGGTGACGGCGTAGAAGCTGCTGCGAAGAGGAGCTGGGCCGATAACCCGCAATGCCTGGATTGAACCATCGAGAGATTCGCCGTTGAGAACGGAAAGCACCATTGGCGAGCCCGACTCCCGAATCAGCTCGTATTCCGGCACAGGAGAGCGAACACGCGCTTCAGCAATAATGCGAACCGCCTTGTTCGTCAGCGATTGCAGATCGATCTCAAACTCAACTTCACCGTTCTCGTCGATGGGCTCCCAATTTGTCATCGGCTCATAGTTCACTCCGGCGGTTGTCGAAAGCAGGCGAATATCCCAGTCGCCCATGCTGCTCAGCCGATATGCATCCTCCATGTAACGGGTGTCTTTGATGGCCACGCGGATTGGAAGGCTGACCGTATCCAGGACAGTTCTTTCGTCGTTGAGAATGACAGGGAGAATTTTGTCGTGAGGCACCGCCAGGAGTGACGCGGTTTTGGTCGTCCTCATCTCTGGCAACGCGGTGTATCCAACGTCAACGGAGTAAGGCGTTACGCTCCACAGGGGAGCCTCGGCTCCCTCGATGTAGCGCGTAAACCGCTGGGCACGACCGTAACTCGGAATCGTAGACCGTTCGATCACTGCATCTGCCCTGTTGATCGCCACGTCCAAGGAGGCTGCGATTGCAGTAACTGATGCGCTCCCAACATAGCCGCCGAGTTGTGAGACTGAATACAGCCCCTCTTTCACCAGGTTGCTTGCCGGCATATCGATTTCGATCGCCGGCGGCTCGATCACGTTTACGGTGTGCTCCCCGTAGCCAATATCGATTTCCTGACCACTCGGCGTAAACATGGATGCCTTCCAGGAGATGTTGTTCGCTCCAAGCAGGGTCATTGTTCCTTCCGCGAGTGGCGTGACGGTGTTGCGCTGCTGGGCCATGCCTTCTGGCATCTGCATCCAACGGATAAGGCACGATGGGCGGCTCGACCATTGCTGAGCCGTCTTTTTCGCAACGCCTTCATTCGCCGTTGCATCACACACAGGGCCATCGGTGTGACGGAGCAACAAGGAAAGTTGCTGCACCTTCTGATAGGCCTCTGCCGGTGCAGGCTTCAGGCCAAAGCGGATCTGATCTGCAACCGGAAGGATCTTCAGGTCACGAGCGAAGCTCGCAACCTTGTGCTTCACGCCGCTAGGGTCAAACACATACGCGGTAGCCTCGATAGCCTGGTTACCCAACGAACTCCCGCCGGCATCCATCATCAGGTTGGCCAAGCTACTAGCGTTGCGCCATTCATCGGGCGTTTTCGTCCAAGTGACGTAGCAAGCACGATCCTGAAGTGCATTTTTCGGCTTCGCGACAGTTTCGCTGGTCAAGATGCTGCATGCCCCATTGCTCGGGCTGAAGCTGATTTGAGCCCGGCCGGACGCTTGCAGAATCTCCCATGTATCAGCCGTCAGTACGCCCTCCGGAGCCCATACGGTTACCGGCACGGAATAGACAGGGCCGGCCATATCGGCGCGACTTAGATAGACCAGCGCCTGGCCATCGACCCCAACATCCAGGCCACCTAAACGGGCCTCCAGCAGATCGGCAGTCATTTTCGTAGGTACCAGACGCATACCGGTGCCTTGAGAAAGCTCACGATGCTCCAGTGTCACCCCAACCTTCGAATCAGGCGTGACGATGGCGATGATCTCGCCGCCGAGAGCCTGAATCACTTCCTGGTCGGGAATTCGGAGCGCATAGCCACCCAAGCGGGTTGTCATTTGGTGCTTCACGGCCGGGATGCTCGGGGCCACTGAGGTAGGCTGAACTTCGCGGTCTTTGAACATCTCCCACGCCGGCAAAAGCTTCAGCACAACATCTTGATCGACATAGAGGCCATCCTGGTCAATGGCACGAATCTGTACTGAGGTTTCAGCCTGGCCATCGGTCTTATAGGTGATGCTCATTCCCTCCACCGTCACGTGGCCATGTGCTGGCTGTTTGACGACTTGCAAGGTGTGCGATCCCCAGTTGTTCGGATCGATCACTTTCAGATCGGCCGTTCCACCGATTCCTGCATACATCTTCACTGTCGAGGGGGTGATACCTGTTGGTGCAAAATTGAACTGAGTAACAGTGACCTTCCCCTCTCCCTCCACGCTGAGCCCTTCCTGGTCCGTGGCGCTGAAAGTGAACGAATCTTCCCCATAGAAACCCGGATTAGGGGTGTACTCCATACGGCCATAGAACACACGGACAGTCCCGTGCGTCGGGTTCGTGAGGATCTTGAACGTATGGCTGTCCCATAGATTGATGTCATGCACCTCAGGATCAACTTGGTCACTCACTTGACCTTCGCGAGCCTGAATGGTTACTCCCGTCCAGGTAGGGGCGTAATTGAACTTCGCGACATTCACAACCGCGGTCGCTTCAGCCCTCATCCCTGACACGTCCTGCACGCGGTACCTGAACTCATCGGGGCCAACGTATCCAGTGTTCGGGGTGTAGGTGAAGCCGGTAGGGGTCGCGACTACAGCGCCCTGGGACGGGCTCGACAGAACTGAATAGGTTTTCTTCTCCCACGCCGCAGGGAAATCCTCTACCGGAGTTGCGTCCACCGATGAGCTTTCGTTGACGCTGACCGTCAGTTTCGTTGTTACAGGCGGCTCTATTACCTGAATGAGCGATTGTCCCTCTTCGAGGGTGATCTTTTTCCCGGTGGTGTCGTAGACGCTAGCCGTCCAGCGGATCGGATACTTCCCGGAACGAGTGAAAACGCCGGTCAACTCAAGAGGATCGAGCGCTTTGATGCTCAGGTCTTTCGGGATGACCGAGAACTCAATCAAGCACTTCAAGGCACCGCCGCTCATGCCAGCACTCTTTGCCGCTGCGTCATCACCAGTGATCGAACACGTTGGGCCCGAGCGCTGCGTCATGGTGACGGATGCAGTCTCAATCGCACGAGTAACACTTTTCTCATGCAGCGATTGGATGAAGGTTGTTGAGCCGGTCGCAGCTTTGACGCTCAGTATTTCCTCACCGCTGCTCAGCAGTACCTTTTCCGTACCCTTGTTGAATACATAGAGGGAATAAGCGACCTTCTGCTGGCCTGCGTCGAGGACTCGCCCTGTCAGCTGAGTGACCGGGTGCGGTGCACCAGAAACCTCTACTTGCTGAAGGCCTCGGGGAATGCTCGTCCACTCAAGCAAGCAGATGGGCGACTTGATGGGATCGGCAGACCTTGCCACCGCGGAAGATGTCGTTAGAGGGCAAATGCTGCTAGCCGAAGCGGACAACTTTACCGTGGTGTCAGTCATTGCCTGTACAGGATTTTTATTGTTGATGCCAAGCGTGACCTTGGGCATCCAGGTATTGATATCGGCGTACACCACAGGAGCATTCGGCGCGGAGGTAGAAATGATCACACCATTACTTCCGGTAGCTCCCTGAGTTACCGGAACAACAGGTAGCGATATCTTACCGCCGGTACTAGTGAAGTTGAGTTGGCTAATCGTTACTGTTGCCCCCGGATTGACGAGAACACCGCCAATCTTTAGGGGTGTTGCTGCGTCAGACCTGAGCGTTGCCAGCAGATCATAAACACCAGAAACTGGCGTACCGTCCGCAAGCTTTAGCTGTTCGCTGTTTATCACCACAGAGCCATCGTTACGATTGAACTCTTTTGGCACCGCAGGGATATTAACGAGACCATTTACATGACCAACGATCCCAGCCATCTTAGGGCTGTAGAGGAACGTGGTTGAGCCAACACCCTTGTTCTGTTGTGAGTCCTGCGCATTGACTCTGAGCGTATAACTCTCTCCAGCCGTTAAGGACGGGAATAGGATCGGGTACTCAAGGCCATAGGTAGTAGCATTGAGCTTGCGGAACGAAAGAGCAATAGATTCGTTAGCCGGCCCCCCAGTCAAGCTAATCGATGTAATCTTTGGTGCGGGGTCTTTATTGTCAGTTACCGTAAAGGTGATTTTGTCGAGTGTATCAATAGAATCACTCACACCCTTGCTTACCGTAACAACTGGCTTTGTCCGATCGCTCTGAAACTTGAAAAGTGGTAGCTTTGTTATTGCGCCTAGATTTTCGCTAGCAACACCAACCAGATCATGGGAGCCTTCAGGCAGGGTTTTCAGATCGAACTCGTATTCAAAATATTCACCAGATGACGATGTGAGTTTTTTGGTAACGCTCAGTGCTGTTCCGCTAGTGTTTTCAAGCCATGCCGTATTGTGACGAAGAGCGTCTTGATACGCGCCTTGCTGCGGTTGTCTGACTTTGAGAGTCAGTATCATCTCCGAAGAGTTATAGGTATAAGACAGGACTGGCAGATACAGGTCGTTCCACCAGACGTCCGCCCATTGGCCGGTTGCACTCAACGTGCCGTCTGCACTTCTCAGCACGCCTTGATCGTGAAGATATCCAGATGTGCCTTTGCTCAGCGGGACGTTGACTGCGATTTCGCATTGGGTCTGCCCGGCAGGAATAGTACAAGTGCCCATGTGAGTAGCCACTTGGTCAAAAGGTCGCGCCTCGACGGTATACCGAACTTTCGAGACGGTGACAGGTAACTCCTGAGGCGTGACTACCCTGGGCGAATATCTCATCCAGCCTTTGTCGCTAAAGTAATATTCGATACGGCTTATTACGGGCGTTTTAGGGGCAGACGGATGCAATACTAAATCGTAATGGATAGTTCCTCGCGTGCCCCACTCGCCAAAGTTATAGAACCTGATGTAGTTAACGTCTTCTGCTCGATATGGAAGCGACCCGACAAGGTAAACATAGGCCGAATCCTCGCCAACAATCTGGTTCTCTCCAAAACTGTTTGTGAAGCGTATACCCCCTTGTCGGTAGGTGTGCCAGTTGCTCTTTGGGATTCTCCATGCAAGCCGTATCGGATTAGTTTTGACATAAGATCCGGCGACATAGGGAACAAACCCCTTTAGGCCTGGCGCGAGAGTAGTTGATACACTTGGGTCATACACACCAAACGGCTCAGTTGGTGCGTTGGCAATGTTGTCAAACATTACCTTCTGACGCTTGGTTACCGTAGAGTTGCCAGCCTTGTCGGTGACAACAAACTCAAGCCCGAAAACCTCATCCAAGTCTGAGTCAGGGAAGAAGTCTGTCCTGTACTGAATCGAGGCTGTTTTGCTTTCCTCAGAAAACAGAACATTATGCTCTTTATACAGAGCACCAGACTCCCTATAGACTTTAGCGGTAACCTTGCTAATTCCCGACGGGTCAGAGAAACCGTCCAAGACGAAGCTCGAATATGTCAAAGCATCGATTGCTGCAAGGCCGAGCTTCCAAACTTCGCCAGTGAGAACGGGATCGCCCCATGTATATGGGCGCGGGGCAAATGTCCCAGCTATTGGGCCAGCGGTATCAATAACGAGGGGAACGTTTTCAGTTTGAACAACAGCCCCAGCGCTGGACAGAATTTCTGTTTTTACGGTGTAGCGTCCATCCGGTAGCTTCGGACTGACAAACTCCTCGGCATAGTAGTTCTCACCGTTGTAAGAAATAACGTCGCTAGCCCCAAGCACCTTGGTGCTTTCCTTTACGAAGACAGGTGTGGCGGCACCGTTAGCAGTCACCGCTATGCGCAGTTTTCGGTCAATACCACCGCTTACCATGAACGATATGCCAGTGGATGGGTTGATAAACCCTGTGCCTGGCTCCGTATTGGTTTGAACCCCTGCACTGTTCGTATAGCCGTATTTAACAAGATCGGCATACGCACCATTGATTGGCACAATTGCCAAAGCGATAGCGCCCAGAAGCGCACCACTCACTTTATTGAGGAACGATGGCCCTCGGGTCTTTGTCGTACCCATCGTGGAACTCCTTTAACTCGCGTTGGCAAGCGAAACCTTAGAGTATGTTTTGTTAGGTCTTGAAACGACCAAATGCGCCTGCTTTCGCAAGGCGCATTTCTGCTCAACCGCCGACATTTCGTTTAATGTTCTACTTGGCAGAATTAGCCTGTGGCGGTTGAACGATTGTGAGGGGACGCAAGGTTGGTGTTGCCTGGGGGGTTCGTGCACCGATCTCCCAACGACGCGCTTCTACCTCGGTATAAATGAAGCCTGGAACATACAAATCGCCTTTCTCATCCTCCCACGGATCAACTGCAATACGCATGACTACAGCCTGCGAGCGGATCGGAAGAGGATTTCTTGCTCTCATCGGCATTGGGGCGTTGTCCGACCCCTCAGCGATAAGCACGCGAGTTGAGCCGGTTCCTGTTGATTTACCACTGTCGGCCTCAACGCTTTCTTGCTCTTGCTTCAGTTGGGTTTTGTAGTCATCACCTTCAGTTGCCGAATAAACATCTTTCGCGGACATGCAAGTAACGCCATTTGGCATGCCTTTACAGGCGTACTCACTTGAGCCTACGTTAAGAAGATTCGTGCAGCCGGTAGTCAATGCAGTAATTGCGCATACAAGGATAAATTGCTTAATCATCACGATTCCCTTAATTGTTTACGTCATTAACTTTTAGAGTTGCTGCATTGAACTTAACGGTCATGCCTTTGTTGACGATAAAGTCAACATCGCGCATTGCATCGATTTCAATAACAGGGAAGATGCTTTCAGCCATTTCGAGATAGAAGTCGGCAATTCGCTCAAGAGCCGTGCCAGCCCCGCTGAAACCGGCCGACTGAAGTGCGTTGCTATCGAATGCCTGCTCGTAAACAGGAGCAACGGTGTCGCCGTTATCGCCAGCGCGAGTGACGTTGATTGTCGGTACCTTTTGAACGTTGAACGCGCTTGCGACCCCCTGCATGAAGCCAGCCATAAGGCTTCTTGCGAGGATTTGGCCCTGCTTGCTGACTAGACGGCCGCGGATGCCTGCCTTCCCATCCTCGCCTGTTGCGTAAGCCTCCAGGCTGGACTCCAGCACCGAACCATCATTGCGTACGCACGACAGGCGCTCCGCTCGCAAATAGGCTCTTTCCGAGCTGAGGTCACCCCAGCCGCCGGCGATCAGAAAGCATTCGCGAAAGTCAGCCCTGAAGCGGTTAGGAAGGATTGCTTCGTTCTTGATGCGGATCAGGCTCGGGAAGGGGTCGCGCTGTGCCTGCTTTCCAGTTGGCGCGTCCATACCTGTGACCAAAACGCCAGACAGGATCGATCCAGCGGGCAGGGTCACAGAAAGCTCCTCAGGCTTGTCGCTCTTCCCCTCGTCTTCCTTGCCCTTTATCACCCGGATCTTAGGCGTTTCCTTTTTCTCGCTTGATCGTGATTTGGGGTCTTCCGGTTGCTCAGGTGGAAGGTTCGAATAAACGTCAGTCAGATCTGCTGGCGAGCTCGTTGCTTTGTTGATGAATGCTGATTCACGAGGGGGGATAGGGGATCTCGCCTGGGTGGCTGTCGAACTACTCGACGAGGTATCACTACCCTCACCAGTGCCTTTCTTTTCGCGTCCAACCCGCGCCAGCTCCTGCTGAAGCAGCTGGAGTTCTTGCTCCAGACCGCTCACTTTTTCTTGCGTATTTTTGAGCTGAACGTCCTTTTCTTTCTGTCCCATCACTCGCTCAAGGCGGTTTTGCTGCGCCTGTAGCTGTCGCAATTGGCTGGCGATGGAGTCCAAGCCCAACGCACGTGGGTCTTCATCGGTGAGGATGGCCTCTACCTGTGGTTTTGCCGCTGCGCGCGCTTTGCGCTCGGGGCTCGCCGCGTTCATGGCGACGCCAACGATAGTACCGACGACCAGAACCGTCCCACCGATGGCAAGCATCAGCTTGCCTCTGGGCGTGAGTTTTTCGAGGAATTGCTGAATCGCTTTCACTGATGGTTCCCCTTACTGCAACAGGCTTGGACGAGTGGAGCTTTGCGGTACTTCAGTCGGAACCCGCGTGACTACAAACACTTCTGTTTTCTGACCAGGTTCAAGCACCTCATCTGGCCATGCGCTTACAGCTGCTCGGTGAGGGTGCGTGCAGGAGCCGTGATCGAACTCAACGGTTCTGGCCGACACGTTCTCGGCGGTGGCCACGAAGACTCGGAAGTCATGGCCCTCGATCAACTGCGACTTGCTGAAATCGAAGCTGAGGCTTGGCTGCGCACAGGCGGGGATCTTGTTGCCGCTGGTAAGCGCACCGAAGCTGTATCCACGCGGCAACTTGCCTAGCGCCATCTCGCGCATCAGGGAGCGAAGAGTGTCCATATAGGGCTGAGAGCGCTCCCACTTCCGCGCCTGGCCGCTGTAGTTCGTCGACGAGGTGATTGGCATTCCGCTCGCCAGCCCTTGTACGTTTTTTGCCAAGATCAGGTTCGCCTGGATGGGAGGCACGCCTTGAGGCAGCAACGTCAGGGAGATGGCGACAGACTCATCGTCCTCAGGGGTGACAAACATGGTCACCGGCTTCTCATCCTGAGTCGTGACGTAGATGACGTTTCCGCTTGTAGAAATTTCAGCCTCACTTACCGTCTGGATATGAGGGTTATCGAACGGCGTAACCAGACGGTTGATTTGGCCTCTGCTGATCGGAATCAGGGTGTTTGTGCCGCTTGCAACGACCACATCCTGACGAGACTCGACGGGCTGAACAGGTGTGGGCTTCTTCACAACGCTGGCAGGCACGCTGGGGTTTTCAGCAGAGCCGGGAGTAATGGCAACCAAACGTGGTTTCTTTTCCTCCTGAGGATCTTCCTGTCGTTCAGGAACGCTCTCAGGAGAAGGTGTAGGCTTGGCAACCGCTTGAGGCTGCGTGCTGGCTGCAACTGGCATGTTCATGCCTGGAATCTGGATCTGCTCCTGCGCAATAGCAGGCATTACGGCAGCCATAGCCATTACGAGCGCAGCTGGCTTGAAGAAATGGAGGGAAACTGGAAGTGACATCGAGACGACCTCTGCTCTGAGATGTCGTCAATTCTGGAGGCCATTCAGCCGCTTGAGTTGCGTTTTCAAGCAGCTTTTGCGTCTGAAAACGGAGGGGTATTTTTTGTAGCCGCGGACTCGCGATACCAACAAAAAACCCATGCCAAAGACATTGACATGGGCTTCTTTCGCCTCAGCTTAGCGCTGCTGATTCTTTCTCTTCTCGCGCTCTGCTTGTTTCTCAGCCTTGCTGTTCTCGCGATCAACCACATCCTGGGTTCGAGCATCCCCAGAGTTCGTACTAACCCAACTCAGTACAGGCTTGTAGTCTTTGATCATAAGCTCGAACTCATAGGTTCGGTTGCTACGCTTTTTGTCGCCCGCCGGCCCTTCGCTTACGGAGCGACCAGTAACGTAGAACTTGTTCTCGTTGAGGTTATCGCGGAGCACTTTCTGCGGCTCGAAGCTCAGGGTCACTCGATCCTGGCGGATCTGATGAATCTGAGTATCGAGAACCTTCATCGTATCTTGATAGATCGACTTGTCGAGGATAGGCCCCAGGGCGTCTTTTACGACAGAGGCATTATGCGGGGTAACGTTGCCTAGCATCATTGCGATGTAAAGAGCCCATGCGTCGGCGTACTCCCCGGAACTTTGCGTTTTACTGACCCAGGCGGTCTCAGTCAGGGTAGGCGGTATCACAGTGACCACTTCATCCTTGTTGAGAGCAGAGCAAGACACCAGCAGATTGCTCAATACAAGGCCTGCAACGGCAATGCGCAAGAACTGATTTTCTCCCCGCATGCCATCGAACGAATTGCTAAGCGACTTAAAAAGCATCAGACGAACTCTCTCTCGTAGGAATTGGGCATGGATCGCACACTCTTCCGGCCAATAGCTCCCCAGTGCCAGTAAATAGCGTGAAGCAGATAGCCGTCAGGGCGGTTGTCGCAGAAGCGCCGATAGAAGCGGGCGAGCAGAAGACCTACCACTGTGCAAAGAATCAGCTGTGCCAGAAGAACGCCTGCAACCAAACCGATCCCTATCGGCATGACCTCATCCAAACGCCAAAACATCACGTGCGGCGGCTGGTCGATGTATGCCGGGATTTTGATTGGCTCACTCACTTGCCACCCCCTGCTTTGCTGAGGCTGGCTATCGCTTTGAGGATGCCTTCATGACTAGCGTTAGCACCTTGGAGGACCATCGACATACCTGTCTGGTTGTCCAGGAGCAGAGTCGAAGGGGTCTGTTGGATGCCAAGCTTAATGGCTTGATCGAGATCGCCAGTTACTCGCTCGATGGCCTGCTTCGAGTCTGTGCAGGCTGCAAAGCGCTTCCCATCCAGGCCAAGATCGGTCGCAAGAGACACGAGCGATTCCGAAACTCCCTTGCCGTTGCCACCGGTTTTATCGAACACCGTCTGGGTGTACTTCCAGGCAGCATCTGAGCCACCTTGCTCACCAGCACACTCGATGGCCAGGGCTTGTCGCCGGGAGGCCTCTCCAAGGGCTGGGACATGGAGAATCGCGGCATTGATTTGTCCAGCCGAAGACTCGATAAGCGCTTTCAGCAGGGGGAAGTGATCGCGGCAGTAAGGGCATTCCGTATCCGTCATCTCGACGAGCGTGTACCGAGCAGATGAAGAGCCATAGATCCAGTTGTCCGGAGCTGCGGGGATATCATCTTCTGGAAGCTGTTTGAGGTTATCGACAATCTCTTGGATCGCGGCGGGGTCAACTGCCTGTGCTTTCGCAACAGACAATTCACCCTCGAGGCTTTTGACTTGGCCTTGTAGCTGGCTCATGGTGGTGAAGTGGTAGTACGAGCCAACTACCAGAGCGGTGGCAAGGGCTGTGATAGCAATAGCAAAAGGGATCGTTTTCGAGGGTGTTGTTTTCGTTGCCATAAGGGTCAGCCTGTCGTGGTGTTAGGGGCATTCTGCGGATAAACGCAGCCTGAAAGTTCCGTTTTCAGGCGGTTTTATGGTCAGAATTCAAATGCGCTTTGGCAGGTTGCTGATCAGCACGGACAGCACGACAGGCAGCATGATGACGATGAAGGTTGAGATAACGAGCGGCGGTAAAGGTAGAGGCATCAACACGCTGAGCACGATGAGCATTCCGCCCCATGACAGGACGATCGCGGCGTTGTTATTCAAGAACGGTGATGAGTAGTCGAATCCATGCCGCTTGGCATTCCAGCGCATCCAGCCGGCGTAAATGGCCGGCACCAGAACCGCGATCAGCAGTGGCAGCCAGTAAAGCGTTAAAACGATCCGGTAAACCATCTGGTAGATGATTTTCTGGACGGCCTCACCTCGGGACTCAAGATACCGAAACCACCAATCCACGTTCTTTTCGAAGGCATCCACGGTGCCGCCTCGAGGCATCAGCATGTCGGAGACAACCTTTTTTGCCCCGGAGTCGATGACAAGTGCCGAGTAGTAGCGATTGGTCTTTTCAAGCACCTTATCCATGTCGGAATCGCCAAGCAGTTCGATGCCCCATTTCCGCTCTTTCAGCATTACCGTATCCACCAGCTTGTTCGGCGCAACGGTTGCCAGCATCAGGATCAGGACGAAGAAGAACGCTATAGAGGCCATAACGCCCTTTGGCCACTTTTCTTCAAGCATCTCAGCCATTGATCAGGAACTCCCGGATAGGTTGCGGGACATTGGTTGTTTCGCACCACAAGACAACATCATCCGGTGCAGGGGCGTTGCCGTAGCTCGTGAGGATCTGGAGGATGTGGCCGAGCACCACCCGGAGCCGAATGAAGTCGCTGATGCCCTCCCGACACATACGCTGGTAGGCCACCAGCACATCAATCAGGGCCGCACCAATTACCTCGGGTTTATGGCCCGCCTCAAGCATCTTGAAGATGAATTGCGTGCCACAACGCCATTCCAGGTCAAACGTGCGCAGTCGAGTTGTTGAGGCCTCATCCAGGCCAGTGAGCCTCTGAATTTCTAGTGGAATCGAGACAGTCATTTTTTGCTCCGGAATCAGTTGGCAGTCGGGCCGGTGAGGATGGGCAGTCGCCCCTTGCGGATATCGCCGCCCGCAAACACTGCGAGATATTCGAGGTCTGGTAGCTCGCCGAGGAGCGCTGTTGGGAAGCGCTCGCCCTCCTCTTGCATAAGGCGCTCACCAACATTCCCGCCCTGCACCACCCCGCCTTCACCTGCCGAGTTGCCCTGAGTACGCATGACGTATTTGTAGCGAGTTGGCGTCATCTTTTTCGCCACGAACTCCTGCGTATCGGTATCAAGGATGCGGAGGCAGATGATGTTGTTCGCGTTCCCCAGAACCTGCATGGCCTTGGCTTCGTCACCCATGCGGGCCTTGAAGTCGGCGATGGTCTGGGTTGCGATGTAGAGATTTATTCCTGCGCCGCGGCCCTTGTTCAGCAGCTGGATGAGCTGGTCATTGATCACCTCAGCAGCCTCGTCGACAAAGATGTTCACCGGCTTGGGCAACCTGTGGTTGTAGATCTCGCCTGCGGTCGATGCCAGATCGGCCAGCGCCAGCGAGCCGATGGTTGAGCCCACCATTGAGTCAGCAAGCGAGTCGAGGCCCAGGTAAAGAACCTGGTCGGCGTTGATGACAGAGTTCAAGTCACTGATTCGGCGCGGGTCTTCATCGTCGGTGTGCGGGGAAAGCAGCGGCCCCATTTCACCGGAGGTAAGCATCACCAGGATTGGAAGAAGGCCAGCAATCATCTTGCTGAAGTGCGATCGCTCGTGCTCGAGCATGGTGAGCAGGCCTTCCAGATCGGTATTGGCTTCCACTTTCGCGATGTCGTTGTAGTAGACCTTCCGCAATACCTTCGCCTTTTCTTCGATGTTCCGAACCTTGGCTGAAAGAATTGCTGATTCGGCCATTCTCGCGAATTCATCTTCACCGAAGACCTTTGAACCGAAGGCCATGACCACCTTGATTGTCAGCCCAGGAACATCCCCCTCAAGGGTTCTCCTGAGGCCGACAAGGGTGGGCAGGATGTTGCAGATCAACATGGCTTGAATCACGCTGTTCAAGGACATCTGCGCAAAGGCTTGGAACGGATCGCCGGCTTCGCTTTTCATCAGCACTGCGACACGGGAGGCAACTTCAGTTGCGCGGCCGTAGTTCTTGGTCAAAGACAAACGAACCGACTTGTCAGGATGCGCAGGGTGGAAATATTTGAACAGGCTGGCCTTCCCCATCGCCTTGCATGTCCGCTCACATGTTTCGGCTAGCCCTTTATCGCCTTTCGGATCGATCACGATCACCGGTTCACCACGAGCGATACACTGGGATATGGCCAGGTCGAACCAGCGGGTCTTACCGGCCCCTGTTGTGCCCAGTACGAGGTGGTGGATCGAACGCTGGTCTGCTGGCCGGAAACATGGCTCCTCCTCATCCATGCCGATCCCGTGTATCCATTTCGTACCCTTAACATCAGCGTTGCGGCGGCCACGCTTACCGATAATGGCCTCGATATCCATCGCCTGGAGCTCGAATGCGTACTGGCCGTGCCGCTGCCGCCAAGGGAAAGCCTCGCCGAAATAGAACTCGTGAGGGTGTCTCTTTACCAGCTCCATCACCTCCTCCAAGGTGATGAAGGAGAGATCTGCTCCAACGAGACATGCTTTTGCCCTATGAACGCGGAGTGCCCTTGGTATGGCCGCCAGGGCGAATCCAGCCTGCACGCCAAGCGTGATCAGGTATGGGGTTACCGGCATCTCCGTCATCAGTTGAACGGCGGTGCCGGCAAGCATGGACGAACCCCACGCAACAGCTTCCCGCGCCTCGTAGTTTTTCCGCCAGTAACTGGTGTAGTCCCATTCACTCATTTTTTGGGAAGCTCCTCGTAAAGGGGGCGAACGAAGATTTTTCTGCGCTTGGCAACCTTGACGGCATCGCGGAAGCAGAACACTGCGTTCTCTAGGGATGTTGATGTGATACCGAACTGCTCAGCGACATTCGTGAGCATGTAGGTTGTGAGGCTGAGCACAGGCGACCCGCCTATTTCCTCAAGTACGGCCTTCTCGATCAGCGACTTCACAGCTTGCTCGAGGCTTGGGATGTCGGCCTCGCGAAGCCGGGATATGTGAGGAATAGCCCAGTCCAGCTCCGCTAACTTGCAGTAGATGACGCTGTAGTCGGCGGTGAGCATGAAGCCTTCACGGGACTGTAGCGTGCGGGTCAGAGCAGGCCCTTCGACCGTAATGTCCTGCCACAACCAGCCCGCATGGACGAGCGGGTGGATGTCTTCAGCAAGGAACGAAGATTTTCCCAGTCGAACGAATACCTTGTTTCTTGCTAATGCCGCGTTCTCGGGGTCTTGAGTCGCGGTGATGAGCTTTTGGGCAAGCTCAGGTTGTTGTTCCAACAGGTAGCATTCGTGCGCTGTGAGCTTCGACACGACATCCGCTGGCAGGATACTGCCAGCGCCTGGGACCTCATTTGCCACAGGGCCGGCTTCTCCAACTTTCTGCTTCTTCGATTCCAACGGAGGCGTAGTTTTAGGCGTGCGTTTGCCTTGCCCCATGATGGAGTTGAGGGAAATCTTTTCCTGGCGAGGCAACAGTTCCTGCGCCCCTTGCTCTGATCCGACTTGGGCATCAGCGTCAGAGGGCTCGGTGCTACTTTCAGCCTCAGCGGCCGGGAGTGGTTCTTCTTGAGGGGGCTCAGCCGCCGGGGAATGGGGACTCAAGAAAAGCAGCATTTCCTCAAGGCTGGCAGGTGGCTCCTGAGGTGCTTCTTCCTCCTCCTCAGCATCCAAAGCTTCCTCTGGTTGGGAGGAAGCAATTGCAGCCGTATCGTCAGCTGCCGGCGCTGACTCCACACCAACTGGGGCCTCTTCGGCGGGATTCTGCGCTTGTTTGAGGCTAACCCCTGAAGAGGCGGTTGTTGGTACCGGAGCTGCTTGCCTTGGAGCCGCTTTTTTCTTTCTTGCTGGCTTCGACGATGCGGATTCTTTAGAAGGTGTAGGCAGCGAATCAGCGTCAGTATCCCCGCTCGAGTCCCCAGTCAGATCAGCCCCAAATAGGTCTTCCTGATGTTCACTCAGCGCGTTCGCTGCTGCGCCAGCCGTATCGTTAGGAGCAATGACATCCTTCTGCTTTCCCTCCTTCCCAAGGCTGATGGAAACTGGCGGCGGAATCGGTGTGGTTGGAAAAAGGATGTCCGGATTCACAAGCTTCATGCAGCGCAGCGCCGGGCCTTTGCCGTTCTTGCGCAGAAGGTGAGGCGTAACCAGCCAGTACAGGTCGCCGTTTGGGGCTCTCTCTGCTATCCCGTGCTCTACCAAGGTACCAATTAGCGTGTCAGGTGATCGCGGGATGGCCACAACCCCATCACCGACCAGCATGCTCACAATCTCCTCGGCACCCTGGTTCCAAGCGATGTAGACGCCATCAGTTGCAACCCATACGCGGCCGGCAGGCGTGTTGATCTTCCAGGTTCCGTCACTCAGCAACCGCAGCATTGCATCCGACACCAACCGCGGTACCGGGACACCTGTTGCATTGCCCCCGCCATTATTCGAGCCTCGATTGAGGTCACGCTTGGTGGATGCAGAGTCGGCCCACTTGACCAACTCGGTCAGAGGCGAGCTTCCGCTCCCGGAAATTGCATCGAGGAGCGCTTCATAGATGTCGTGGCCACCTTCAATCAGCCACGCCTGTACGGCTGGCGGAATGATCCGTGTTGCTTGCGCTACAGAGACCTGAACGTGATTCCCATGCCTATTGGAATTCCAATGCAGGAAATAGCGGGTCAACTTGTTGCGCACAGACCAGTCATGAAGCGTTTCCTGCGCGTAGATCCACTGGTTGTTGCCTTCAAAATCGGTGGCGCGAATATCCGTGAGAGGCTTCCCTGCGTCGTGTAGCAGCCCTGACGCGATGCCCGCGACGTACCACCGACGCAGGCGCATGCTTCGCCGTGCCGGGGTCTCGTTTGTATCAAAGGCTGTCGTAAGGCACCCATCCAGGGTGAGCGAGGCGACCTCAAGGCTATGTCGGAGCAACCCCCCTGGGCCGGAGTGATGGTGGTTCTCCGACGCCGGCAGCATGTGCGCCAATTCGGCGAAATTCACCAGGATCGGCTCAACGTAGAGCTTGAGGTCACTGGCAGGCATTCCGACTGAATGAATAATCCGATCGAACAGCTCGTGCTGATAATTGCGCATGAACCACTGCCCGCTAACCAGCCCTGGATAACCCTCTTGGTAAGGTGGGTACCGAAGGTTTCGCCAGTTATGGTTCTCCAGGTACCGCTTGATTTCAGGAGTAATCATCTGCTCGGCCGGGTGCGCGAAGCTGTCCGTAAGGGCACGCTCGCTTCGAGGCCACAGGCGTTTCAGGAATGAAAATGGAGGCATACGCTTCTCGGCCATGTTGTGTGCTGAGAATGATGCGTGAGGGATACCGCCTTGAGTTTCGTTTTCAGGCAGTTTTATGGTCGAAAAAAAGCCCGGCAAGTGCCGGGCTGAGGGGTTAGAACCAGAAGGTTCCGAAAAACTGTGACGGCTCTTCGACCGTCTCATTTATTGCGTCCACCTTTTGCCGTATGCGGGGCAACGGCTCAGGTTTGGCCTTACTTTCATCGTAGGAGGCATCCACAGAGACCCGCGTAGCCATTGACGAACCGGTCTGGTGTCTCGCGATCACATCGGGCGGAATAACCGCCTCCAGCTCGTGCGCAACACCTTTCCAATCCACAGTGCCAGCCACTTCGTAGCTCGTGACTTTCACACCCAGAGCATCGGCCCGGCGGAACTCCCCCAGCAACGGCAGGATCTCGGCCTCAAGGTCTTTTGCTTCCTTGGTGAGCACTTTCAACTGGGCCTTCAGCTCAGCAATCTTGCTCTCCTTCGCTCTCCTGGCATTTGCTAGCGGACGCCATGCAGCCAGGTCCAGCCTATCCAGCGGAATAACGTCCCGCTTTGGATCGGCCTCAGGCGGCACACCGCGCATCACCAGCCCCCAGAAGATTTCTTCTGCCTGAATGATTCGTCTCACCAGAAGGTCATCCCAGTCAACGATCAAACAGCAGGGTTCATGCTTCGGCGACCAAAACCACAGGTAACCGCGCCGTGCTCCACTGACGATCATCTGGTGCATCACTTGCCAGCGGTACAGCTTAAATGCCTTGCTATGCTCCCTGAGTTGCAGCACCTCCAGATGGTTGGTTTCGGAGAGATTCTTGATCTCTACCGGAGACTTGTCATCCAGAACCCCATCGAACGATGCCCGAATAAAAGGGTATGCGGTCGACTCTGCACAGAACGGCAAAGCCATCTTGCCGTACTTATCCTCAAAGGCTTGTAGCGCTAGCGGTTCGAATTTGACTCCCCTCCTAACCTGCGGGATTACCGACAAGTCAGCTGGCTCGACAATTCCAACCAATTCCTTCCACAGCTCCAGGGGCGTTTTATCAGGGTTTTCACCCATGATGACAGCGCAACTGGTTGCACTGATGCCTTCCCTTCGCCACTCGTGCCAATCAGGAGTCCGCTGCGCGATGTCAACGATTTTCATTGTCGACACCCTCATGGAACCCCAGCCTGGCCATTACCTCATACGCATGCAGAACACCGTTGTTACGGAACTCAGCACAGAGCTTCAGGTCGTGGAACAGCTCGGTTTTCTTCAACTTTGTGGTGCTGTAGAAGCCCTTCGCAAAGTTTGTTTCTGGATCAAGCACATCGACATAGCCGAGCCCGTCAAGCAGCGTCTTGCGTAGCAAGTCAGCATGGCTCAGCACATTCGCTATGCGCTCATCTAGTGGGCCTGATGTGAAGAAGTTGAACTGCAAGCCAATTTCTTCTCCGAGCAGCCGTAACGCCCTACAGACGGCGTTATACCGCTCCTTTCTCAGCTCTTCGGCCTTCGCATGGAAGTCCTGGAGCCGCTTACTGTAAACAACACCCCATTCGCGCAGCTGCTTTTCGTCTGCTTCCGTCAATCCCTGAAGGTCAGGGTTCTCAGGCCAGTTATCCAGATCCATGAACATGCTGAGTTTCCCCAACATGGTTTTTTCTTGGATCTCGACTCCTAACTCCGAATTGCGGTGAGCGACGATTGCGGCTTCTACGGCATGGAATGCCTTGCAGCATGACTCAAAGGTCTTCATTGATTTCTCCTTTTCTCAAGTTCACCACCCTGGCTCGAAAACCCAAGTGGCACCCCCGGAAAGGCGAAACCCCAGAGGGCTTTCGCCCCCTGGGGGATATTCTTTCTCTGGTGTTCCAGTGATGCTCACGATTACGCAACCTTCGCGTAGCGGGAGTAGATTTCTTCTCGCTTGCGCATGGCATCCTCGAAGCTCAACTGACCTGCATTGCAAGCCTGAATCACTGCGACGATCTCCATGCCGCGCTGCCATTCAGCGGTACCCGACAATCGATCAAGCGCCCCCATATCTAGAAGTGCGTATCCATCGTCAAGCATGTCGCCAATGCACAGCTCCGGCGTGTCATGCGTGCAATGGCCGGTGAAGCCATCACGTTGAAACGCCTGCCACCGAAAGCGCCCTTGCTGAGATGCGTCTGGGATAAGAACACCCCAGGCATCCCGGCTCCGATGCTTCAGCGTCAAGCCAAGTCCGTGGATAGTGAACTGACAAAGCAGGTACTCCAGGAGAATGAGCTTCACCTGAAATTGCTCGATCATTTCGTCAGCGTATTCCGCGAACGCACCACCCTCTTCTTTCATCTCCCCCCAGCTAGCAAGGGAGTCCTTCAGCCCCTCAACGGTTGACGGTCGCATTGTTCTGCTCTCCTGGAAGGGAGTGGGTCAGAACGGCAAAAAAACCCGGATGGGCCTTCTCTGCTTTGTCGATCGCTTCGCCGAAGGTGGTTGCTTCACAACGGAAGGTAGCCTTCTGCTGTGTATGCAGGATGGTCATCGATAGGATGTAAGTCCGCATGGTGTATCTCCTTCTCAGATTTTTAGCCCTGAAAAAGAGGCACCTTCCCTGAGGGGCGGTGCCCCTCAGGGATAGCGATTACTCAGTTGATTCGCTGGTATTGCCCAGCTTCAACCAGCTGCTTTGCTTGGCCTGCAAGATGCTCTACTACGCCGTTAGAAAGCGGATCGCTGCCATAGAAACCCCAGCAGCTATCTGTCTCCTCGCCGTCTTCAATCACCTTGAAGCCCCACACATCGCCGGTTAGGTACTGGTCATAAACCTCGACCTCCCCAACCAGCATGGCGGTTACTTTTTCGGTGCGTGACTTGTTCAGCCGTTTCCAGCCCTGCTCAGCACACACTTTCGCCTTGCTCACGAAAATAAAGCCCACTTGCCCACTGTCCCAGGGGCAGGCGAACGGCTTGGTTCTCATCGTGATGCCGCTGTGATCGTAGAGATACAGCGGCAGAATGATCGCCTTGCCTGTCATTTTGAGAGCTTGTTGGATGTCAGGTACATGAGTTGAGTCGAAGCCCATCTCGTTGAGCTGCCTTTCGGACAGGTGCTCGTAGATCAGGTCAAGCGCCTCAGTAGCTCCATCCTCATCACCCAGAATGTAGCGGCGATGAGCGCAGACCATCATTGCAAGGTTGTCCCACTTGCGCGGGTTTTCTGCGTCGGTGTCATGCATGAGCTGTACGGTGACTTTCGGTTGTGCAGTTGCCATATCGTTTTCCTTTCTCAAAAAACGACGAGGGCAATGCGCCCCTGGGGGCGATATGCCCCGTCAGGGAGTTTTTTGCAGATGCCTTACGGCAGCAGCAGGGTCAGGATGAAGACGATCAAGTCAGCCATCTGATTGATTCCTTTTGAACTGACGGAGCACTCCCCTTACGGGAAAGCCCCGCAGGGTTGTGGTCAGTTCGAAGCGCCCTATGCAACAAGGCCCCCCAAAGCGTTTTTTTGCGTCACTCGCCTTGCGACTGAGCAACGTACTGCGCAGATTTCAACTGGGTTACAGCGTAATCCCGAGCGTCTACAGGCCACGTCGAAACGTACTCGAACGCCGGCTCCCAACTATTGGCATCACGAGCACGCCGAACAACTTCCGCAACCTTCTTGATCACCTTTGCAGGTAAATCAGCAGGTGGCGGAACTTGGCTTCCATCACGGACAACTTCACCTTCAATCACATCGTCTGCCGGGGCAGGATCTGCAACCTCTGGTTTAGCGGCCTGTTCGGGGTCTACGGTGGGTTCTGGCTGCTGATTAACCTGGTTAGAGGTCGGCAACGGCTCAGTTTCCACCACATCAGCAGCGCCCATATATCGCTCAACAACTTCAACTGGTACATCGTTGGAAGAGAACCCTTCCCCAGCGTCTGTATTGAGGTACTGAATCACTCCGTCCAGCTTTGAGCCGGTCTGAGGCCAGTATTTCCTTGCAATCTTGATGGCCGACTTCTTGCGCATGGAATCTTCGAAGTCGACCCAAGGGCCTTTCTTCTTGCGTTTCCACAGCTCTGAAGCATCGCGAGCAGCATTGATTTCATCAGCGGTAACCGCCTCAACGTGAACGCGGCCATCAGGCAGAAGAGCTTCGACGTAGCAACCTACAAACTCCCCACGATCAGCCTTCTTGTCGAAAGGGTTGAACGTGTGGGTCGGGCTTTGTCGCTTCCCTCTGTACTCGAATTTGTCTTTCGAGTAGACCAATTCAACGATGCAATCACGGATCGCACCGTCGTTCACAGCGACCTTGACCATGCCCCTCCAGGACACGTCCAAAACCACCTGCCCGTCTCGGGGCACCAAGTACGCGAGCTGTCGGGATTGATTAAGAGTCAATCCGTAAGCCGCAACCTGGCTAAAGGCATTTCTAAGGCTTAGCGGGTTAGTCGTAGCGCACTTGCACAGATAGTCGTTGTTCATCATGGCCTGCGATGCAAACAGCAGCTCATTTTTGAACATCACGTCAGTCTTCGACGACTCCACTAGCTTGATGAACTTTTCTTCTTGCTTCGCAATAATTGCAACTGCGTTTTGGAAGTTATCGCTCATTTCATTTTCCTTTCTAAAAAGAAAACGCACCCGAAGGTGCGTTAATTCTTGACTGACTTCTGCCTGATTAGATGATGTTTAGAAGCAAACGGCTAATTGGGGCAAAAGGGATGTCGTCGTCGAAGCTGTCATAATGCGGATCATGCTGTGGAGCAGGATCGCGTGGTGACTGACTAGGACGTTGTTGTTGCTGTTGCGGACGCTGCTCACGGGGTTGCCCTTGAGAGTTGTCGCGCTCTGGCCTACCACCCAGGAGCTGCATTCTGCCCTGCATGTCGACGATAATTTCGGTGGTGTACCGTTTGATACCGTCTTTTTCCCACTCTCGTGTTTGAAGCTTACCTTCGATGTATACCTGCGATCCTTTCCGCAGATACTCACCAGCGATTTCAGCGACTTTCCCAAACAAAGAAACACGGTGCCATTCGGTCTTTTCGACTTTCTGTCCCGTTTGCTTGTCAGTCCACTGCTCACTTGTTGCAAGGCTGAGATTGGTTACTGCATTACCGTTCGGTAAGTAGCGAGTTTCTGGATCTTGACCACAGGTGCCAACCAAGATCACTTTATTTACGCCGCGAGCCATAGTATTTCTCCATTTAGATAGAACTACGGGGCGGCATTACCCCAATACGGGGGCAATAGCAGCCCCGTTGGGGTTTGGTTTTTCATGGGTTTTTGGTTGTACTTTTGAGACGGCCAACAAGCCGACCATGCGACGAAGCGCATGACTAAATCAGTCCACACATGTGGGCTGACTTAATCTGGGAATTCATGATGGTTGAGATTCAACCATGAGGCGCTGGGCCTGCTAGATGGACTGCAAGGCATGCAATCCGGATTTATAACGCCGAGCTACTCGACGTGATAGGAAGTCTGCAACAAGCAGAATCCAATGGCAAGCGGGTTTTTTGTCGGCGTTTTTTCAGTCGCTTTTTCGTCCTGAAAACGGGCCATCTCCTTTTCTGTACAGAGGAAAATGATCCTTACCAGCCTCAGAGGATCAACCATGCACCACCTTAAATCTCTCCTGCCGCTAGGCCTGGCCATTGGCTTGGCGCTCACAGCGGGTTGTGCCAACAAGCCAGAACCACCTGCCTCAGGCACGCCATTCGAGGTAGCAAGCTACGAGCCCGACATGCGCGAATACCACACCAGTTGGGGGCATACGGGCCGAGGCGGTGCAGCATTGCGAAAACCCACCTATCAACCCGTTCTTGGCAGCCTCGATGTTCTCGAGACCCCGGCCGGGAAGCTTCACCCAGAGCTGCAAGCACGCCTTACAACGAACGATAGCGTTGCAGTCCCCTCATCCATGTTCCAGGCCAACTGTGCTGACTCTGCAAATGTGGCGCAGGCCTTTGCTCTTGGCCAACCCGCGGCAAGCGAGCGCATCGTCACCTTGGCCAACGCGGCCGGTTCGGTCGATGACTACATTGCCGTCCGGAACAAGCTCTGCAAAGGGGCTCAACGGTTGAGCTACGAGGAGTGGGTCATTCTCGTCGAAGGCACCCCGAAGGATGTCCCTCTTCACCTGAAACCGTCTTTTTCCCCCTCCTATAAGTGATCAGTCATGCCTAAATTCAATCCCACTCTCGCTACAGCCATTGGCGTTTCCATCGTGGCCTCTGCCGTTGCTATCGGTGTCTCTGTCCACATGGGTCAGAGTTACACCGACATCGCCGTAAAAAATGCCCTTGTGGAGCAGTTGCCAGGCGCGGTCGACAAAACCCTGAAGGATCGTGAAGTTGAGAAGATCAACGCAGCGAAAGCGAAAATTCTCTCGAAGTGGAGCGGCGCAGCTGACACCACCATTGAAGGTCGGCACATCTACGGCAGCAAGGACGCCCAGTTCACCTTGGTCGAGTTCGTTGACCTGGAATGCCCTTATTGCAAGCGCTTCCATGACACGCCAAAGCAGATGGCTGACAAGTCCGAAGGGCGCATTAACTGGGAATGGCAGCATTACCCCCTGGCCTTCCACAACCCCGCAGCGGAAGTGGCAGCTCACGCCTCTGAGTGCGTGGGCGAGGTTGCCGGCAACAAAGCCTTCTGGGCCTTTACTGGCGAATGGTTCGCTCGCACTCAACTCAATGGCCAAGGTGTCGAGGACGTAGAGCGTCTTGCGCAGGAGGTTGGTGCTCCCCTTGATGCCTATCGTCAGTGCATGGAAAGCGGCAAGTACCGGGCCTTGATCGAAGGCCAGGTGAAGAAAGGCACGAACATGGGTGTCACCGGCACGCCAGCAACGGTCGTAGTCGACAACCTGACAGGCAACAAACTGCTGGTGAAGGGTGCCCAAAGCACGCAGGTGCTACTCCAAACCATGCAGCAGCTGGTCAAAATGCGCGACGAGGCTCCCAACCAGGACAAGCTGGATACCCCTGCTGAGGGCGCGGCCAATGAGATCGGTGCTCAATAGGCTGGATGAATGGGCCGACCGGCTAGACGCCGGCGGCACTCGTGCGCTTTGGGGCGCTCGTGACGCCATGACCCAGCAGCTAGAAGGTCGGGTGGGCCTTTTCCGTGCGCTACGCAGGGCCAGTAGCTGGGATGAGGTTTTCGATCTCATCTCAGCCAACGGATACACCCTCATTCCAAACGGAGAGGATTTTATCGCCGCTGACATGAGCACAGGGCTGATGTTCTCTCTCTGGGATTGTGGTCATAGCCGGCTCGTATTTGAGGAGCGGCTTGGTCACTTCCCGGATTCACCTCCTACGAGTCGATGACTCCAACCCCGCTCCGGCGGGGTTTTTCTTGTGCTTGGGATATTCCAGAGCAGTGATGTACTGAGCACACCTCAATAAACGTATCAGGGAGATACGCCATGAACGATCTACCACGCATTGCATCGTTTCGCCAGTTGGACGAACACCTGAAGAAAACTGGTGTTCCACGCGACGAACAGATGATTCGCAACAACATCTACATTGCACCGCTTGACTGGTTTGCAATTGAAGAAGGCTTCAATCTGAGGCCCATCGATCCTGACCATGCCGAAGGCTTCGCCAAGTCTTATGAGCAGGGCCTGTATGTGCCTCCAGTCGTCGCAGAACTGAAGATCATCGACGGCAACCCTCGCCTCGTGATCCGAGAAGGCCACCATCGCCTCACTGGCGCTCGCATCGCAGATGGGCGCGGTGCAAATCTTCCAGGCCTGATGGTCAACGAGTTCAAAGGAAATCAGTCCGACGCTGTTGTGATGATGATCAAGACCAGCGAAGGCAAAGAGCTGCTGCCGCTGGAGCGAGGAGAAGGCTACAAGCGCCTGGCCGGGCAAAACTGGATTCCAGCCCAAATCGCCGATCGCATGAACAGGAGCGTCACTCATGTTGAGCGACTGCTGCTTCTCGCCAACGCCGAGGAGAACGTCAAACAGCTCGTTCGCGACGGCGCAATTAAAGCGTCGCCTGTCATTGATGTTCTGGTGGAGCTGCGAGGAACTGGGCAAGACCCATATCCAAAGCTGCTGGGGATGATCGAAGGAGCAAAGGCCTCCGGTCGTACCCGCGCAACGGGCTCAGACGCCAACAAGGCGCTTGGCAAGTTCAAGGTGACACCCAAGGAAGCCATGAGTGCGTTCAGCGCACTGAGCGGCCTTACAGGAAGCCTGCGCGATCAACTCAAGTCCGGGGGCGATGCGCAGCATGAGTTGCGGCTTGACTCGAAGGCGGCGGAATCGTTGCTGAAGATCCTGGAGAAGTATGAGGCCAGCCAGAACACGGCTGAAGCCTGAGGAGGCAGTAATGCTGCACATTGAGCGCAAGGTAGGGGAGTCGATTCGGCTCGGCAACGACATACAGGTGATCGTCACAAAGGCTGCGAACGGTACGGTCAGGTTGGCGTTTGAAGCGCCGAAAGAGGTGAAGATCTACCGCGAAGAGATCTACCAGCGCATCCAGAACGAAAAAACACCCTGATCACATAGTCGGTCGTTCGACTTCGCTTGGGATCGCCGCCGAAGACGGTAACCTATGGCTATCGAAAAAAGGAGTTTCACCATGAAGAACCGCAGTATAACGATTCGCACCGGGCTTCTCGCCGCAGCTATTGCTCTCCTGGTCGGGTGCTCTTCCTCGCCGAAGGCACCCACCGTACAACTGCCTGACCCGCAGAATGTGCCGAAGGAAAAATGGTCTGATGCGATGCACGTTCTGACTGCCATGAACATTTCTGGTCAGCGTGATGTTCCCCGAGAATTCGTTGTATCCGACCCGACCACGGCGACTCCTAGTACAGGAGGCTCGAGTGTGGCGGACGCTGCTGTTGCCGCAGGCGGCTATGCGTCGCCTCCTCCTGGTGTCAGCAGCAATGCAGCTCTTGGCCTAGGGGTAGGCCTCTTCCTCCTCGGCGGCTCGAGCGATCCAGCTCGCACCTACCAGACTGCCGCTTGGGTACCCAGCACGCTGGCAAAATCGCCCGAAGAAGCGTCTGCCCTGGTCTTGAAGCTAATTGAGGAGGCGCGAGTCAAAGCCTTTCCTCATAACCGCTCAAAACTCAAATCGCTGGTAGGTAAGTATCCGTCAGGTCACGGGAAGGCCTACGATAGTCCCGCAGCTTTCGTGAAAGAAACTCCCGTGCAATTTGCCGACAGAGCCACGCCCCCACCGAGCTTTATTAATGCCGCCGAGGCATATGGGCCAATCTTCATTCTCAATGAGCAGTACACAGTTGATGGAATAAAGAACGACATAACGACCTTGGAAGCCATGACTAAAATTTCCGAAATTCTGCCGGAGTGGTTCTACATGTATCACCCAGGCCAGAAGCTGCGAAAGAACTCTGTACCCGCGCGCATCATCAATAAAGGCCAGGCGATGTATTTCATTGGGAAATAGCAAACGCCGCCATTAATACAAGAAGCCCCGCACTTGGCGGGGCTTCTTTTTATCTCATATCTTCCTCAGCTTTTCTCTTCACCGCGTCAACATCGAAACCCTCTAGCCTCTGCAAGTTCCGGTCTAGCGTGTTGAGCCGCGTCTCACCCTGCGTTATCTGAAGTCTACTTCCACTTCCTGTCACGTCCTCAAGCGATACGGTGTTCGCGGTTGGCAGCCGCCCTGCAAGATTCAGCATACCGATCCACTCAGACAGATCCACACGGGACCAATCCATTTGCGCCATCTGAGCTGGCGTAATTCCTTCGCACGTAGGTGACTTCACGTCACCCCATCCCAAACCCAGTTGCTCACGGGCTGACTCTTGAATGATCCGGGCCACAACCGAGCCGAAGCAGCAATAGGCTTCTCGTTTTTCGACGCAAGAGCCAAGAGCTTCGGATGCGCAATAGCTGCCAACGAAGTGGCATTGCCGCGTTTCTTTTTTTGCACCCAGCTCGAATTCCTTCTGTTCGCATTCCCAGATGATGTTGATCAGCAGATCCACGATCACGTAAACCATGTACACCCAGCCGATGATGTTCACAACCATCGCAGCTTGCGACCCCAGACCGGTAACCGCGCCATCTGCTCCGGTGGCAAATACCGCGTCGGCCGCAGCCGTCGCCCCCATCTCAACCATCGCGTCATAAGCCTGCTGCATGAGCCATTGCTGAAGTTCGCTCATCAGGGTTTCCTGTACCGCGCCCTCAAAGCCCTTCTGGAACGCAGCAGTGGCGCTATCCACAATGGTGCCCCACTGGCCCTTGATAACCGAGGAGCCAACAGACATCGCCGCTTCAGTACCCGCAGCCCAGTACCCCGGAGCAAAGAGATTTCCTGTCCTGCTCAATGCCTCGAGCGAGCTGGTCATCTTCAGTGTATTCATCGTCAGATTCACATAGTCGAAGATGGACACGCTTTCTGGGGCTTCACAGCAGTCGACGTAGCCACCCAGCGCCTTCTTGCACTCCATAGCCTCGCCTTTGAACACCTTGCAGTCATTGGCCTGGTTGATATCGGTACCATCACCACCGCAGTCCAAGTCGTGCTCAGCAAACTGAGCAACCTGAAGCATGGCCACCGCATAGGCAAAATCGCCGCTTTTCGTGTTCGACGAGTCGAAACACTCACTGCCCATACAGCGCGCCCCACCAGGGCATTCGATTTGTGCCCCAGTGTTCACGATGGTTTCGTAGCTGGTGTCATAACCGCAGTCCCAGACCTCCTCGAAGGCATAGCACGAGCCTGTCTCGCCTTTTGCGCCATCAATACAGCCTTGAGAGATAAAACCACAGCTGGGATTCTGCTCGTATTGGGTGCAGGTATTCAGGTTACCGCCATCATTTGAGGGGCACCGCTGCACACCCTGGGCGTCCGTGTAGCAATCCATATTCCCCTTGTAGTAGGAGCACTCGGCGCTTACCTGGGCCTTCTTGCAAAGAGGATCAATGCTCGGGTGCGGGGATGGTGGCATGTCAGAACGGCAGATCTGAACGCCATTGGTTTCGGTACACCCGTTAGCATCAACTGCCGGCATAGAGGTGCACGACATCTGTGCGTTGGTGCAGAACCCATCCTTGATCATGTCGAACATTGGCAGGCGCTCTTCTGGGCCCCAGCCTTTATCAACGAACGCCTTTGCCGGGTCATAGATGATCTTGATGCGGGCGTAACCCTCACCACCACCGGTAACCGAGGTGCGGGTTTTGAACGTGATCACGTCATCATCGCTGCCGAACTTGTCAGTGATCACCTTGTTCGGAGCTACGTTCCAGCTTGTTCCGCGTTCGCAGCTTCCAGCTGTTTCCGGCGGGAAGACACCAGGTGTGTGCGTCCAAAGCATTTCGTCATTGAAAAGGATTTGGAAATAATCGTCGAAAACAGCTCTGTCGACGGTAGCTGAAATAATGGCGTCCTTGGCTATCACGCGGAATCGGGTGTACTCCTCATAGATTTTGCAGTTCCCGCTCCAGTAGTTGTCTCCTACCGTGCCGACCCAGATGTACAAGCAACCTGGTCCGCACGACTGAAAGTTTGGCTGCCCGGAAACGTATTCGATTACACCTACCTTGTAGTCATGCAGGAACTCAACGTTTCCGCCTTGATCCACGACGCGCTCACATGTTTTGTAATTGGCAACATGGGCGTTTTTCGTCACGTTCTCAAAAACTTCGGTAGAGGTGCAGTCCGCGAAGTTCTGCTTAAACCCATCCATGAAGTCAGGGGAACGAACTTGATCAGCCTGATTGAGCATAGGGTCGTTGGAGAGATCTACCGACATGCGGTTGCCGCTGTCGATCAGGGTTCGGTATGCCTCTCCCTCAGAGGACGATTCCGATTGGAGGCGGGTATTTGCTCGCAACCCGAGATCGATCGTCTTCACATCGTCGCCGTAGACGTTCTCGAGCGAGGCAGTGTCTCCAGTTTCAGGGAAAAGATCCTGAAGCGTGACGGAGGCGTCCCCACCATCGAATACCTGAAGTGCCTGCTGGCCTACCGATTGACCGGCCGCAGATCCTGCTGTCACAGCGTCGGCCCAGGCTGTGAAGGTCATGCTGTTGAGATACAGGCCGATCACGGTCACGTTGACCAGCCGTCTCAGCGTTGTTTTGAGTGGTTGTCGCATCGATCGCATGTCCAAAAATGGGGATGCTTCGATGCTAGGGGAAGGGTGAGAAATGATGGCGCGGTTTCAGGCAACAAAATCGCCTGAAAAAGCAAAGCCCCGGCTGGTGGGGTCACCGGCCGGGGCTCGCTGTGTTTTTGATCATGCCTCAGGCACTACTAAGACCTGGCCATCACTCGGGATCAAGCGATGAATCACCGCCCATGATTTAACGAACCGGGTATCCGGATCGGAGGACGAAACAGTTCTGGCGATCTGCTCGGGGACTTTGAACACCCGTCCAGACTCGACCATCAGTTCTTTGAGTTCTTGGCAGAATAGTGCGTTTGCTGCGGTCATGTTCAACTCTCCAGGTGTGGGTGATCCCCAGAGCCCTTCACACGGAAGGGCTCTGGTGGATCACCCACGGAGGGTGACCACGCAGCGGTCTAGCCGAAGCTAGACTTGAATCCGTTCACTGGGCCAACCCCTGAGGGAAGGCTCAGTGGGCCTTGATGTTCGTGCCGTGCTTCTTGTCGAGACGGTCAGCGACCACATAACCGATCACGCCGGTTAGGGCCAAAGCACCGACAACGCCTACGATTGCGTAAACAAGCATCTGCATCGAGTCCATTTCATTCTCCTTTCGGATTGCTCATCGCTGTAATCAAGGATACCACCAAATCGGCGATCATCATTACCACGCCAAGCACCAGACAGAACGATACGACAAGCGGATGCGTTCCTGGTGTAACGATGGAAACAAAAGCGGCTGCCAACAAGCTACAGCCAACGCCCATAAGTGAAGCCTTAATCCAGTCGAATAGTATTTTCTTGTACATCTTTTTTACTCCTCAAAAAGACGAGGAGTCCCAACGGGATTCCCCGTCAGGGTTTAATTATTTCCAACTCCGAGCCGTTCGGCTGAGTTAGAAGAACAACAATAAAGCCATTTGCCTGCGAATAAATCGCATAGGCAAAGTTCGATTTTTCTGCCAACGATGATGCGCTGCGAACAGCGTCAATTGCGTTTACATGAAACATCGGGACGACCTCTTACGAAGCAAAGACTTCCAGTAAAACCGAAAGCTTTTTGCCAAGAGCCTTATTGAATCAAAGCGCGTGACGTGCCTTGATCATTTCTGCGGTGTGAGACTGCTGAGCAGTTTCAACGCCTGCATCGAACGCCTTGAAGCCAAGTTGAATGCCACCAACAACAAGAGCGGTAAGGACGATGAGAGTTTTCATGGTGTTCTCCGTTAGCAAAAGATGCAGACGGAGAACCACCCTGGCGGGAAGTAATCTCCCCGCTGCGGGTTTTTTATGCACGCAGAAAAACCAATATCCAGTTGCCTGGATGTCGATAATTTGAGTGCTATTTTTAAGCCGGTTTGAAAGCGTGGCTCTGCTTTTTGTGACTCATCACATACATGATGAGAACACTGCCTGAACGCATACACGTTTCAGGCCTTGGCGGACATGCTCATGCATGGCGCTAAGTTCTAAGCACAGAGGGCTCTGTGCTGGAGGGGTTCTTGAGAGCTCGACCTGAGGCCCGCTCTATGCCTGCGATGATACCAAACCGATGCCCTTTAACAAGATGGCGAACCAAAAAAAAGGGTGACCCGAAGGCCACCCTTTCACACTCATAGCCCATTAGGTGAGAACACCTTGTGGCCGCATTTATTCCGGAAACGGTCAACAACCATCTCCATTGGCTCCTCCAGCTTTATCGGCTGGAAAAAACCTTCTCCCCGCGAGTGCTTCAGGAGGATGACGCCCCCTGATGACAGCTCCCATAGGTGAACCTTTGTGCCCCCTTTGGTTACCCAAGCCTTACGGCTTATCGAGGCCTGGCCTTGCAAACGAGCAGCTTCGAGGATCGCGTTCATCGACTTCTCCATACATCCATGCAGGGAGAAGCCCCGCGGGGGATTTCTCCCCCTTGGGTTGTGTTTTTTAGAGTCCTGAATATCTGCTTTCGAGCTTCAATTTATCCGGTGATACCGGGAACCAGTAGCAATCCCAGTCCAGAAAAATGAAAGCTTCGGGACGAAACTCAGGATCGATCTCTCGGACGAATCCCAGGATTTTCTTTCCCTGGATTTCGACTCCGTATCCATTTGTCACCGTCACGGTATCGCCAAGGATGAAGTCGCATGGAACAGGCGCGACTTTTGCCATCTTTTCTTCAACAAACCGGTGCATTTTCATCTCCATTTTCATGGAGAACCCCGCCGGGGTTCCCCGGTAGGGTTATTTGCAGATTGCGTTGGCCAGCTCTTCAGCGTGCAGCAGAGCGTACGCTCTTCGCTCCTGGCTCATGTATGGCCAGCAAGAGCCAACTGCGTCCGAATAGCTCCCGAATGCGTCAATCCAGTCCCAGTAAATGTTCGTGCTGTCCACACGTCGCATCTGGTCAGCAGCTGGACGAACAAGGCTGAAAACCTTGTACAGCTCGCCACGCTCAACCGCCTGCTTTACAACCTGAAGCTCGCCTTCCGTCATAGCCTTGCGGCAAACCTTCTCGACGAGAACGCCGGCAGCGCGTTTCAGCAGCCTTTCAACTAGCTTGACCACCTGATCGTTACGAGTAACGAACGTCCTGGCTTCGCCGGCCTGGGCATCCTTATAAGCATTCATCTGATTCTCCATTTCTACGAAACGCAGAAAGGGAGAAAGCCCGTAGGGGCTTTCCCCCCTATCGGGCTTCTATTTACTTAAACAGTTCTTTGGCTGCGATTTTCAATGTGGTAGCGCGAACATCTTCGAAGTCGCACATCATTGCTTCACAACAGACTCGGAAGCTAAACGGATGAACTTCGTCCGAAAGTACCCAATCCATTGCTTCGCGCCAATTCTGCTCACTGACCTGAGGATGAATGATCTGCCTCAGAGTGATTTTCAGCAGGTATTCCCGCATCCACTCAACGTAATCATCGGTGATTTCGTCTCGTGTCCGCAGGGCTTCCAACTCAGCGTCTGACATTTCCAGAATGTCGAGAAATCCAAGTTGAAAGACTCGCGCATGGCTTGCCTTTCTCCGTGGTCTCCGCTCAAACGAGCGGCGCTGAATAATTACTTGTTCCCCAAACAGATCCAGCAAGGGCAACGCAGTCGCAGTATTTTCCATTTCAGACCTCCTCAAACCGACAGAGGCCTCCCACTAGGGAAAGCCCCTAGTGGGTTGAATGGTTATTTGTCAGGCGGCTAATGCTTCGCGAACAAGCTCAAAGAGCGAGTTCTTGAGATTCGCAACCTCCCCAACAGCACGGTATTGGCTGAACAATGCTTTCAGGATGTGCTCATTGGCACTTCCGAAACCAAGTCCAATCACTTCGATACCGCTGACCTCACACCGCTGAATAAACTCTTTCGCTGCATGAGTAGTACCTGCGTTCGGTTCCCCATCCGTTATGACGAAAAGAATCTTCTTCTCGCCCTTCGCACGAAGAACTTCAACAGCAGCCGGCCACAGTGCTTGCGCAAGAGGCGTACCGCCCTCCGACATCGCACCAAAGCCACCTTCGCTTACCGCCCTGATCAATCGCTCTTTCGGGCTCTTGATCAGTGCGCAGCGCTCAACGCCATCGTTCGCCTTGTTGGGAAACGACATCGCGCCGGTTGTCACCAGCGGAAGTCCCTCCAGCGCGCTTAGAACCGCATAGACTGCGGCTTCGGCCTGATCCATCGCAGATTTCATACTCCCCGACTTGTCGAGAAGAATCTGGATCGATGCAGACTGACGCTCTGCTCGAGACTTACTTCTAAACACCCTCGTTTCGCCGCCCTTCATCATGGCGATACGGCCAGTGTCGATCCGCTTGCCCTGCCGCTTCAGCCGAACACGGCAATCAACCTGCGCCTGTAACAGCCCATTAAGGCACTGTCGCAGACCGGCCGATTGCTCGATGCCCAATTGCACACGGCGGACGCTCGCTTGATCGGATCGGTTCCTCCCCCTCCCATCCAGAGAGAATGGTCGGAGCGGATTACCGTCGCGCACTGCCTTACGGCCTAGCAACTCACCCGCCTTGTCGCCAACTTCCGAGATCAACCCTTTCAGGTCGGCTTCGGTTGCATCCTTGGCCTGCTCGCGCAGGTTGCTGGCTTCTGGGGAAGGTTTGCCGCTGCCATTGCTGGACTGCGAGGTTTCTTGGCCATCGTCGCCGGCATTGCTGCCGCTACTTGGTTGGGATTGGTCTTGCGGCTCGGAGCCGGACTGGCCTCCATCAGATGTTTCCTGCTTGGATTCGGGTTGCCCCTCCTCTTTGCCTTCATCACCTGCACCCGCACCACCGTCTTGCTTCTGCTCCTGCTGCTGATCGCCTCCACCCGACTCTTGCGAGTCCTGAGGAGCACCCTCCGAGCCTTGCTCGGGCTGCGGTTGCTCATCTTCCTGCTCATCCTCTTGCGAAGGCAGCAGGTCGATAATCGCGTCCACCAGAGCGAGAACATCTGTTGTGCTCTCGCACGTCAGGGTGTTCTTCACCAGGGTCAGGATCTGATCCGTAAGGTCAGCCCCAAGAAGGGTCTCCATACGGGCCAGGTAGGCTTTTGCTGGAACCTCAAGCTGCGGTTCCTGGAGTAGCCAGTAACCGCCGTAGAGAATTCCGTTGTGAATCACATGAAGCGCCGGGCAGTCATCCACCTGCTCAGGCCGGAACGGCTCAAGCAGAACCTTGCGGTTCAGGTAGCGGATGTCCGACTCAGTACCTGGGTACTGATCCATGCTCAATCGTTCAATGCGGATGTCCTCAAGAATGTTCAGCAGATTCTTGCGGAAGGGTGTCGGGCTTGAGTCGCGAAAGCAGCCCATGTCTGTGTTGCGGACATGGGAGCATTCATGTGCGATGTACCCGAAGGACAGCGGCAGATCGTCCTCGGTGAAGGGGACAAATACGTTTTTTCCATCTGTCTTAGCCTGGATACCCTCAACATGCACTTTGACGCCAGTTAGCTCGGCAAGGTGCTGTGCATAGATCGGAAGAGTGCCGACCAGGGATTGATTGCTCATCGTTTATCTCCTTTCTCGCCACCGCGAAAAGGAGTAACCCCGCGAGGAGGGTTACTCCCACGCGGGGTTTGTTTGTGATGTCAGAACCAGAAGGTGCCGAAGGGCATATCGGGTTCGGACGGATTGATTACGAGGGGTTCTTCAGACTGCTCCACTGGAACGGATTCAGCTGGTTCAACAACCTCGGGTTTTGCTGGTACTTCGTTGATGCTGTCGTGACAACTCGGATTAGCTACGCTTGCGCTCAGCTCTTCCTCGACCATCGTTACGGCATCCGCGGGTACTTCAGCATCAGGTACAGCAACAGCAGTGACAGTCTCGGCCGTAGCCTCGATCTCAACTGCTGTAGGAGCCTCTGTTTCAACACTGGCCGGGGCCTCGGTTTCAACTGAAGGCAATGCTGGAACGAAGGCCATCGATGCATCTTCATGACCGTTAGCTATGTTCAGGTTTTTGATCAGCCGCTTGATCGAGTCCTCATCAGAGAGGGCCGACACAAGGGCTACAACACTGTTGTACTGAGAGCCATTAACCACCCCGGACTTGGGGAGAGCCGCAAGGACTTCCTCAATGTGTTCGGTTAGGGCTTTGACCTCACTGGACAGGAACATCAGGCCGCGAAGCTTGGCGTTGATCTTCCGAACAGTGTTCAGCGTCGTTTGTGTGACATGGCCACGAGTGGCCAAGCCTGTTTCAAGCAAGCGCTCGGCTGTATCTGCCGTCTCAGCGTACAGCTGATCTGACAAACCACGGACCTGCGTACCCAGCGTGTTAGAGAGGTGCTTGTCGCCATCAGGGGAAACACGGCATGCCGCGTACCCAAAATGCATCCCTGCATCTACCTGCGCCTTCGGTGTCACCGAGGTGCGGATAGCATCACGCCATTCTTGCTTCTCCCAGCCCTTGTCGATCCACTCAGTGATCCAGCGTTCGTAGTTAGGGAGAAAGTTGTTTTTCAAGTCGTAGAATTGCGATTTGAGCGCTTCCAGTCGGTCAACAACCTCTTGGATCTTGTCCTGGGAAACTGCATAGCCACCCAGGAACCGCACACCACACTCTTCCACCACCTTTGTAGCCTGCCGCTTGATCTTCTCAAACGGTTTCAGCTTCTCCGGGTCGATTACACGCATCGATCCGAGTGAAGCCAAAATAGCAGGAGGAATCTTCCCCTCCAGCATTTCAGGTTTAAGCTTTTTCCGAGCAGTCCACAGATGGATACCGGAAAGATCGACCAGCAGTAGTTGGTCTAGGATTTTAATTTCATTCTGTTGAATGGACATTTCACGATTCTCCTTTCTCACATGCATGAAAAAGGGGGAATCGCACCCGTGGGGGGAGATTCCCCCTTTAGGGTTTTTTACACAGCAACCTTCCAATCGCCACCAAAGACACTCTGGGCGATCTTACGAATTGCTGTTTTCTGAACTAAATCGCAGCGATTGAGCAGTGATTCATCCAGCGAAAGCTGAAGCGGATTAGCTGCGCCTTGGTGAGTGTATCCACAAGAGATACGCCCCCAACGAAGCAATGTCCGAGTGGACATCGTAACGCTTAGGTAATTACCACCTAACCCTTGATGTTGATTACGAATGGAGTTCGCAACCTTCACCATATTTTTCGCCATCTCTTCCGGAAGCATTGGCAAAGCAGATATCAAAGTTGCTACTTCGTTATCAGCCTCGAGGTATGGAACCTCAAACACACGGAAGCGATCCAGCGATGCCAGGTTCTGCTGCATGGTGCCAGCATGTACTCCCGATGCATCGCCCTGTCCCGCCGTATTGCCGCAAGCGACAAACCGGAAGTTGGCATGAGGCTTCACAACCTCACCATTGTTTTCCGCAATCACTAAGGGTCTCCCCTCCATGACAGCGTGCAGACCTACAGTTACTGCCGGATCAAGTGTGTCGTACTCATCGAGCACGAACACAAACCCATTGCGCATTGCTTGGGTCAGCGGCCCATCCACAAACTTCGTGTTCAGGTCGCCACTCACCGGATCAGTGACAGGCAGGTTGTAACCAGTAAGCTCCGGCATTTCCATCCGGCTGTGTGCCGAAACGGTGATGCAGGGCCAATTAAGATGGGCAGTGACTTGCTCTACGAGCGAAGACTTACCCGATCCAGTTGGGCCGAGGAGCATGCAGCTATCCCCAAACGGAGCGTAGAGCCAGCTCATGAACGGCTTGACCAGCATCTCGCGGAAGAAATACTTCTTCTTCGGCGCGACGTGATGCATCCACTGGTGTCCTTCTGCAAAACCAGGCGCTTTCGCGTTGGTATTGAAGCCGAACTCTTTCATCTCAACTTGTGCATTGAATTGCATTTTAAATTCTCCGTTCTCGAAAGCAGTTGCCCAAGAAAAGGAGAATCCCCATAGGGGAAGACTCCCCCAGTGGGCGGTTTTTTTTGTGCGGGTTTTACGCAGCAACTACCAGATCAATTACAGACAGGCTGTCTTCACTGGTTTTTTTGGTGAAGCTTACGACTGGTGTGAGCCCGTGATAAACCAGCTCGGCACACAGCGAGTGCATCATCCATGGCGGGCAGCTGACCAGAACGGTAGTTGCGCCAGATTTCTTTGCTTCAGCAAGGGCAATTTCGCCAAGACGCTCAACGCGCTTTGCAACACTTTCCTTCGTTGGCAACACCGGGAAGAAAAGGAGACTACGAATCTCCTGAAATTCCTTCCAACTCGTAAGATCACGAACCCCGAAGGCTTCGAGTTCACGGGTAGTTTTAAACTTGGTCAGGTTAACGACTTCGTTGGTATTGCTCATATTCTCAACTCCAGTTTTCAGAGCGGAGAAAGCCCATACGGGTTTCCCCGCATGGGTAGGTTTTTAAGCTGATTAGAGTCGCAGCTAACGACCCGTGCCAGGCACGGACAAACATCTACGCTCATGCGCGGATGGTTGATTCTGGGAGGTAGCATAAGTCAGATGGACTTATGCTTACTTGAACAGCCCCGATCGGAGCTGTGAGGGTTCTTGAGCTGCAATAGCGCGCAGCTTACGCACCTTTCGGTAGGGCCATGATGCCTATTTACAGGGATGCCTGCAACCCTCTGGGATCACGCAAATTTGCGGTCAAGCAGGCCCGGAGGAGAAAGAAAAGCCGCCCTTAGTCAGCCTTGGGCGGCTCGCTTATCGTGTTTCTGGGCCGGCTCACATCAGGTGAGGAATTCCATGGCATCCAGGCTTGCTTTCCGTGCCGGTCGGGCCTCGACACAAGCGTCAAAAATCAAAATCAAACGGCCATAAAAAGTAAAAACCGCCAGGCCCCTTCCGGAACTCGCCACCTGCGGATTTACCAAGTTCTGTCAGGTAATGCATGGTATCTCGAAGCTCGAGGTATCCCCCCGCAACAAGCCGATCCATCAGGTCTTTCGTCTTGATGCCCATTTTTGCAGCCAACTTTGCAGAGGTGAGCTTGGCCATAGCGCCTGAACCGCCATCAGCCGCATCGGTCGATGCCGATGCTGCCTGAGCAGCAGCGCCACCGCCTTCGACCTTGACGACCATTTCCATTGCAATACGCACCTCATCGCTTACACGGACAATACGCTGAGCCTCGTCGTAGGCATCGCGGTAGCACTCCGAGTCAGCCTCCCGGGTCAGCAGGATGCCCATCTCGTTGTTATTGACCTGGCTGAACTCGTAGAGGTTGAGGCTCGTGATGATGGCCACTTCTTCGTTGAGGTAGCACTTGGCATGCAAATTCTTGCAGAAGCTCGTGCGAACGAAGGTCAGGCCCTTGAGCCAGTTAATTTCCTGAGGGTTGAGCTCGCTCTTGCCGTAGACGATCCGCACGTCAATCTTCATACGGTTTTTGTCTTCCAGCAGCTCGCGGATGCGATCATTGATTTTGAGGAACGGGCTGATCAGGATCAGCCGCTCTTTCGCGTTCTTGATCAGCTCCTCCAGGTAGTAATTGGTAGCGCTGGTGTTAAGAAACTTGGGCATATAATTTCCTTGACTTCGTGAATTGCTCGGGCCTAATGCACCCGCGATTGCATGCACCATAAGTGCTCAAACATGGCCACGGGCTCCATCCCAGAAGGATTTGAGATGGAAGAAAAACGCTGGGAGCAGGATCAGCACTACGCTCGCGACTACAGATAGGGTCACCACCGTTACTGCGCCGTTGAGCGCATGCCACATCCCGATCTCGAGATAACGCGCCACAAAATCCGCGGCCTTGATGATGAACGCCATTGCAACACCTTCTCCCTGGAATGGAATCATCTGGAGCAAGAAGACTAAGCCGCCGAAAGCGACCGCAATGATGGCAAAGCCCTTGAGACCCAGGGCGATATCGGCAGTGCTTGGAATGGCGTGCATCGAGATAACTAGGACGAGCAACGCCAGAGCAAACCCCTGCAATGAGCCAGTACCCAAGTCGACGATCGCGGTAACAGAACCGGTGGCCACAGCGCCGATCCAGACAACCAAAGGCACCATGCCCTGGTCGGGAAGGCTCTGTTCGGATGATGTGCCGAGGGAGAGAACGGCGATTGCGCCCCCGGCCAACAAGGGCGCAATGCCCTGAACAAGAAGACCAATCGAGTTGCGCAAAGAAAACGGGCTATAGGAAAACTCGACGTAGCCCAACTGCCCAGTGATTGCATCCGGTGCGAATAGCGCAAGCTTCCTGATTCGCAGGCCGAAGAGCAGGCATGCAATCGCGTGCGCCAGCTCATGTACGGGCCCGCCGATGATTCCAGTGTTCCGATAGATAATCCACGTCTTTGCCGAAAACTGTGACACCAGCCTACCCCAGACAAAAATCGCTCCGGCCGGCACAAGTAAAAGCGCAAGGTAGAGGTAGATCATGCGCGCTGCCCCGCTGCCGCTTCCATCTCCCGCTTGGCCTCGGCGTGACTTTTCTGGATCACGACCTGGGTGATGCTGTTGATCACCAGTACCTTCTTTGCCCTTGTGGCTGCGACATAGAGCAAATTCAGCTCATCAATCCGCTGATCTGGGGTGATTTTCTCTTCGTCGAAGATGTCCGGGAAATCTTCTTCCAAGACCACCACATCCCATTCCAGCCCCTTTGATCGGTGGCATGTGCTCACAATCACATCGGCATCGAGAGGATCATCTGTTGAGTTACGGCGTAGAGCTGCGATCAATTTCGGGATGTCGTTGTGCTCCTTGAGTATCCTGAGCATCCGATTCATCTCGGCATCCTTCGACTCCTCTGCCGCTTCGGCAAACCCTCCAAAGTCGCTGAACTGCCCAAAAAGGCGCTTGTTGCGGATCTCATCCTTGCGGCCGACCTTCAGATGGTAAACATCCTCGAGGTCGGAGATCTGGTATGCCTCAATCCCCCCGTTCCAGTAGACAACTTGGCCATCAGATACAGCATCAATGGCCGTCATGATCACGCCAATCACCGTGCGGTTGAGCACGGTGTAGTGGTTACATCCAGAGGGAAGCGATGTCGTCACTTTGTCGCGCGCACCGTACCCGACCAGGGGACGTGTTTCCCCTTGCTGTTTGAGGATCGCATTGGCTACGCCGGCAATCATCGGCCCGAACCGGAATGAGTTGGTCAAGAACATCGACGCCGCGCCCTGCACAATCTGCGTATCAAGTGCGTTCTCAGCCCCTCGCCAACGGTAGATCTGCTGCCATTTGTCGCCGACAAATATCTTCCTCGCCTTCTGACCAGCGACCAGGGAGGCAGTTACGGGGTTACTGTCCTGCGCCTCATCGAAAAGGATCACGTCATACGGCAGCTGGGGATTACTGAGCTGGAAGAGCTTCAGGTATGCGTCATGCTGGCAGGGGAATTTGCTCTCTGTATCGATCATCTCGTCCCAGAGTTTCTGGGCAGAATTTATCGTCCGGTCGAGGTGATCGGCTCCGTGCTCCGCTGCCTCTTCCTCGCTGAGCGCAGCAAAATAATGCGCCTCACTGATTTCTTCGTCAGCGCTCGAAAGGTAGGCATTGAGCACAGCGATAGCGTCTCGAACATCTCCCCAGTTCCGTGTTTTGAGGAGCCCGGCAGCATCCGTCAGACGGATATTCCCGAGCTTGTGCTGATAGTGTCGGCCAAACTGCGGCCAGGCCAACTGGTGGGATGTCTTGCACACTACGTTTTTCGGAAACTTCTCCGCGCCTTCATCCCGGATAGCGCGGTTGTACGCCAGATAGAGCATGCGCAAGTGGCTGTGATGGTTGGCATAGGCAACAAGCGTTGTCGTCTTGCCGCACCCGGCATAGGCCTTCACCACCAGATGGTCACCTTGGTATTCGATGATCGGAAGCTGTTCTGCGGTCGACTTCATTGAGGCGACTCCATTCTGTTTTTTGCGGACTTACCGCCGTAGACAGACAGCGCTGCTAAGCACCAGAACGAAAACACGGCATCAATCACGTCGCCCATTGGGAGATGGCGAATAACCAGGGCCACCGGCTCTGTAACCACCAGGAACGTCGCATACCCTGCAACGGCATGCATTCCGAAGGTGCGTAAGGCCGCTGCGATAAGGAGGGCAAATAATGCGCAAGACACCAAGCTATGCGTGGAACTGGAGCTCGGGGCGAAGTGGGTACAGGCGACGACCATGCCAACCGCTACTGCCATCAGGCCAGCAGTGTGACGACTGGATATCGAGCGCAGCTCTTCGCCGCTGTGCCTGAACGTCAGAATCATGACCGCGTGCGAGCCGATGCCTGCCAGGTAGTCAATGAGTGGTGATCGGCATATCGCCGGAAGATATTTTTCGCTGGGCATGTGAGTCTCCTTAGGTGAGGAGATCGTTTCATGCAGGTCGCTGGGAAAGGTCTGGTTTCGGGCGGTTTTTTGGTCTGAATTACGCAGACGCCGCCCCAGATCGGGGCGGCTGGAGGGGGCTTACTGGTTGACGCGATCCTTGAAGGACTTGCCAGGGGTGAACTTTGGCTTGATCGAGGCAGCGATGGTGATCGGAGCCCCGGTAGACGGATTACGGCCCTGACGCTCGGCCTGCTTGGTTGACTCGAAAGTACCAAAGCCCACGAGGCTAACCTTGTCGCCGCCGGCAACGACATTTTGAACCGTCGAGATGAGGCTGTTCAGCACCTCTCCCACGGTTGACTGGCTGTGCCCGCTTTCGTCGGCAATCGCTTTCACGAGTTCTTGACGATTCATTCGCTTTTACTCCTTGGTTGTTGAAAATCGCATGGGTGTTAAGTCCCAGCTGAAAGCAGTGAAACATGGCTCTGGATAATCCCAAGCCGCCGGCTCACCCGAATCGGCGTTTGCTTTTGGCGCGACGGACGTTATAGCCCTTCACCCAGCTTTTCATGTCTTCACTCGGTGGTTTGGGTTGCACGGTACCGATCCATGCGCGATCTGGCAGCTCTTTCATGTATGCCTGGTATGCGTACTGAGCCCACCCGTCTTTCTTGCCGGTCTCACGGGCGTACCCAAGCAGCTCGCAGAAAGTGTGCTGTTTACTGGTCGGCCCGAGCACTTTGCGTCGATCGTCTAGCTTCACGAGCTTGCCGGTGGCCACCGCCACCCCATCCGGTATAACGATTTCATTGCCACACTTCGGACAGAGCAAGCCGCTGAAAACAAAGCTGCACTTCGGACATGGCTTGGTTTTCTTCTCCTGATCGCCTTTGTCCTGCGGGCGGCGGTCAAGACGCTCCCCTTCCCCGTTGTCCATGGCATCGGGCACCTCGTCCGTTGGCTTCCCGTTAAGTAAGAGATTCCCCGAGTGGTCGATGATAATGCAGTCGATTTTTCCTGTTTCAGGCGAGAGCCTGAGCCCACGGCCAATCATCTGATAGTGAAGCATCAGGGACTTGGTAGGGCGCGCTATCACGAGGCAACTGGTCGAGGGGTCATCAAACCCCTTGATCAGCATGGCCACTGATACCAATACCCTTATCCTGCCTGCCTTGTATTGGCGCAGGATTTCCTCAGTCTCATGCGCCGGCATATAGCCATCGATATGGGCTGCGGCAACCCCAGCTTTTAGAAACTCATCTGCGAGCTTCTTGGAGTGCTGGACGTTGCAGGCGAAAACCATTGTTTTGCGGTTTTCGCCCAGTTCTTTCCAGTGCGTTACCACGTCACCAAGCAGCTTGGCGTCACCCATGACCGTGGCTAGCTCGTCCTCGATCCAGTCGCCATTCGGCTTCGTGCTCACCCCCTTCAGAGAAGGCACGGATGGCGCGTAGCACTCTGTAGGGACAAGGAAACCTTGGTCTGTCAGCTCGGAAAGGGAGATGCAGTTGACAAGTCTGTCAAAGATGCGGCCCAGGCCTCGCCGCCATGGGGTAGCACTGAGCCCGATAACTGGCACCTTGTTCCGCCGGCACCACGTGATCAGCTCAATGTGGGCCTCGTGGATGACATGCGCCTCGTCAATGAGAACAAGGTGTGGCTTGTGGTGGTTGAGCATGTAATCCAGGCGCGGACGCAAGCTTTGGATCGTTGCGACCTGGATGGGCTTTCGGTAGTCAGTGCAGGGATGGTCTGACTGAATTGCACCGGCGACCAAACCATCTTTGTGGAACCGCTCAAGCGTCTGATCGAGCAGCTTCACGCTGTCGACGATGAACCAGGCCCTCCGGTTCTTCGCCTGCGCACCGGCAATGATGTGCTTGGCCACCTCTGTCTTACCGGAGCCCGTTGGACTCATCAGCATCTGAATGATCGCGCCAAGGCTTATGCCCTTGCGGAGTTCAAAATCCTGCTGTTGTTGGTAGGGTCGGAGCTGCATCGAGGTTTCCCGCTGTTAGAACTACAGGTAGGAAACCATCGCTTCGAAATAACCCAAGCCAGGTGCTCGATCCGTGGGATGGAGACGGCAACGGAACGCAGCCTAATTGAGGCGGATATTTTTTCCTGCCAATGCGCGCCGATACAGGCTCTTCCTGATGCTCGCACCTCGACTTGGGTTTTCCGGCCGGCGTGCGACTGTGCTCGACATTGCCTGAGCTTTCGCACAGGCGTCGACGAAGGCCAAGAAATAGGAGTCGTAGATGGATGACGTAGGAGAGGCGCGTGCTCGCAAGTTTGCAGAGTCACTGCGCGATGCAAGCTGGGTTATCGATGACGATACTGCCGGCGCACAAAACGCCGTTGGATTCTGGCTGTACTCATACAACTTGGTTGCTGGCCCCCGACTCGTTGGCCAGCTCACGCTGGATGGCTATCGAGCAATGCAGGGCGGCGAAGATCTGAAGAATCTTGACGGACTTCAGCCCGCTGATGTTCTCGGCGCGACCCTCAGCGCCTATGACGCTCTGCCAGAGCAGAGCCGCAATGCTCGGGAGTCGCAAATCGTCATATCAGCGCTGTCGCTATACGCCAGCTCCACTATGACCTGGCAGGCGCTGCCGGCTCTCAAAACTGGAGCCCACCAACACTTCATGGTGTTCGATTGGCTCACGGCCCCCGGCAAGAGGATTTTTCGCCCCGCCGCCGCAATCACCGGTTCCGTTCTTGCTCCTGAAATCCTGACCGACTTCAGTAAGCAAGTGCTCACCGCCCATCTGTCGAAACACCCCCACGAAACGCCTTACTAACCCCAAACTACAGGGACTTTGCTCATGCCAATCCGTCACATCATCGTTCATCAGATCGACAAAAAACCCGATGGCACCCCCGCGGTGCTGCATGCCCGCGACACAGAGCTGGGGGCTTCGCAGGCTATCGAAAACATGCTCGCCGACCTCAACGAGAGCTACAACGCCAAGCAGGGCAAGGCCTGGGGTCTTTTCCACGCGGAGTCGGGCGCTTATCCCTTCAGCCGATGGCTGAAGGAGTACATCGAGGGCGGTCAAGACTTCACATCTTTCAGTCACACTGCCGTAGAGCACCTGCAAAAGCTGATGGAAGAATCGAACCTCTCCACCGGCGGCCACGTCCTGTTCGCCCACTACCAGCAAGGCATGACCGACTACCTGACCATCGCCCTGCTGCACCATAGCGAAGGCGTGGCGGTGAACGACACCCTGGACGTGACTCCAGCCAAGCACTTGGATCTCGGTCAACTGCACCTGGCAGCGCGCATCAACATCAGCGAGTGGCAGAACAACAAGCAGTCCAAGCAGTACATTTCGTTCATCAAGGGCAAGAACGGTCGCAAGGTGTCGGACTACTTCCGTGATTTCATAGGTTGCCAGGAGGGTGTAGACGCCCCCGGTGAAACCCGCACCCTGCTCAAGGCATTCAGCGATTTCGTCGAGAGCGAGGATCTGCCCGAGGAGCAGGCGCGGGAGAAGACCAATACGCTCGTTGGCTACGCCACCAGCCAGGCGAAGTTGGGCGAACCGATGACGCTGGAGGAGCTGTCGGGGCTGATCGATGAAGATCGACCACAGGCGTTCTACGATCACATCCGCAATCGTGACTATGGACTGTCGCCTGAGATCCCAGCGGATAAACGCACCCTCAACCAATTCCGCCGCTTCACCGGCCGCGCAGAAGGTCTGTCGATCAGCTTCGAGGCCCACCTGCTGGGTTCCAAGATCGACTACGACGAGAATGCCGGCACGCTGACTATTCGCAATCTACCCACTCAGTTGCGTGATCAACTCAAGCGCGGCTAAAAAAAATGCCCCGTTCATCTCTGGACGGGGCAGATCCTGCTTAGCCTGGCCGGGTACCTGCTGGGCTTTAGCGCAAGCTCAGGCCGTCGAACCCAAGCCGCAATGAGAGGTGTTCGGCAACCGAAGCGCCGATCTTGCTGGCAAAGCGATCCAGGGGATTCTGTTTGCGGGTGAAGTCAACGATCTTGCTCACACCTACGACTTCGCGAGCCACGTAGTCGGAATCACCCAGGCGATCCACCAGCCCCAATTCCACCGCTTGCTCGCCAGTCCATATCAGCCCCGAGTATAGGTCGGGATTCTCCTTCGCTTTCAAACGCTCTCCCCGCCCAGCCTCAACCGAGCGAATGAATTGATTGTGGGTTGTTTTGAGCACCCCTTCCCAGAACTTCGTCTCCTCTTGGTTTTGAGGCTGGAATTGATCGAGGAAGGCCTTGTGTTCGCCGGACGTATAGGAGCGGCGCTCGACCCCAAGCTTTTGCATGAGTTCGACGTAACCAAAGCTCGCCGCGGTTACACCGATCGATCCGACCAAACTGGCCTTGTCCGCAAATATCTCGTCGGCTGCGCTGGCGATGTAATAACCGCCGGAGGCTCCCAGATCTGTGATGACGGCATAAACCTTCGTGTCTGGATGCAGTGCACGCAAGCGACGAACTTCATCGTAAACATGGCCTGCTTGCACGGGACTTCCGCCTGGGCTGTTGATCTCCAAAATCACAGCTTTCGTATTCTCATTTTCAAAGGCCTTGCCGAGGCTACGCTTCAGGTTCTCAGCGCTCGCTTCCTCCCCATCCGCAATCACTCCCCTCACCTTGATTTTCGCTGTTACCGGCACATCGGTGCCGACGCCATCGAGGTCTGCCCTTCCGCCGACCACAAAAGCAGTCACGACTACCCCAAGGGTCGCGAGCCGGAAAAAGTTCTTCCAGCGACGTGCTGCACGCTGCTCTTTGATGCTTGCTTGCAGCGTTCGCTCCAAGACTTCAAGGCTTTGATCCATGGGATTTCCGTTAAAAGATTGATTCCCGGCTATTAAACACTGGGGAGAGGCGATCCTGAACAGGCGGTTGGCTCTTGGGATTCTCAACGATCGTGAGAGAAGGAGGCAGATCAACCTATACGGAGAACCATTTATGCAGGTCGTCACGCCCCAGGCTCGGCATCATGCTGGACTTACCCTCAGCCTGGCTATTGGAGTTACTGGCTCACCACAAGCGCTTTCTCGGCTGAAGGCCAAGCTCGAACTAGCGGTTGAGGATGCTTTGCAAGTTCTCTCCCAACAGGCCAGCAATGAGCTTGGAATTGAGATCGGTCGCTGCAACATCGAAACGTCCATCTCCCAACCAGAGCGCGACGGTTCGGCGTCGATCTGGCCCCCAGAGAGTGATTCGGCGGAGCAGCTGGGAGTCCCCTCGGGGTCTCCATCCTCAGCTCCCCTGAAAGCAGGATCGTGCCTGTGAGCGCCGCATCCGCCGTGACACATCACCTCGAGCACGAGCGCTTTGTAGTGCGGGATATCTCTGACCAGTACGAGGCACCGACCTTTGACCTGATTTTCCGAGACCAGGAGCACGGAGTTGAGCGTTGCTCCGACAGCGTGTGGAGTTCGCACGAGCAAGCCTCGGTAGCAGCGGAGGCACTGGAAAAGGCAGATCGCCGTCCAGTTCACTGGGGTGTGTTGAAGAGCCTCTAAAAGGAGGCCCATAGAAATCAGGCGACCGGCTGTGTCGCCTTTTTTGTTCTCGCTTTTCCTTGCGCTGCCGGCCCCACGACTCAATCAGCTTAGTAGCCGGCCGCATTGAGGTGACTTGGGTTTTTCAAGTCGGCCTATAACGTGGCCAATGCAACCTCGACTGAAACCGAGGAGAAAAACACCGCACAACCGCAAACAGCGCAGCCCGCTTTCAGGCGAAAAAACCGTCTGAAATCGAGACCTTCCTCAGCCAATACCTAACAAACTAATCGCCGACCAACCAACAAGGATCATCAGTATGCAATTCAACAATTTCTCATCCTCGTCCAAATCTCCCTTGGCTCTCGGCTCGATTGCCGTTGTGGCCGTTATAGGTATGGGTCTGCTGCTTGGCTCGTTTTATACCGTCGACGAGAAAGAACGCGCAGTGGTCCTGCGCAACGGTGCCTTCATGGAGGTGGCAGATCCAGGGCTGCATTGGAAAATCCCCTTCATCGATAGCGCCAAAGCGATCTCGATACAGAACAACGCCACCAAGTGGGACGGTTTGCAGGCATACAGCCGTGACCAACAGGCTGCAACGTTGTCGGTCTCGGTCAGCTGGCACGTGCCGGCAGGCGAGGTCGCGGAGGTCTACAAGGGCTACGCCGATCTGGACGGCCTGCTGACAAGAGCAATCAGCCGCCATGTCCCAACACAGGTGGAAAACGTCTTCGGTCAATACACCGCCGTCAATGCCGTACAGCAACGCGGCAAGCTGGTTGCCGATATCGCCTCTGCAATCAAGAGCGCAGTCAGTGGGCCGGTGGTGATCGACAGTGTGCAGGTCGAGAACATCGACTTCAGTGACGCCTACGAGAAGTCGATCGAAGAGCGCATGCGCGCTGAGGTTGCCGTGAAGACTCGCGAGCAGCAACTGGCCACTGAGCAGATCCAGGCGCGGATTGTCGTCACCCAGGCCCAGGCTACCGCGGATTCTGCACTGGCCGCCGCACGTGCCGAAGCGGAAAGCATTCAGCTGCGCGGCGAAGCGGAAGCAAAAGCCATCGACGCCCGCGCTCGCGCCCTGGGCAGCAACCCCGGCCTGGTCGAACTGACCAAAGCCGAGCGCTGGAACGGCGTGCTGCCTACCACTGTACTTCCAGGCGGAACCCTGCCGTTCATCGACGCCAAGAAGTAATCCATCTTCCCACATTAGAAGCCCGCAGCCCTGACAAGCTCGCGGGCTTTGTCATTGTAAAAGGGATCTACCAATCCAGTAGTCATGCCGGTGGAAACGGAGAAACAAATGCACCGAACCATACCCAGCTGCACCTTCTTATCGCGCAGTGACGCTGAAGCATACTCGCAAGGCCCCGACTGGCACCTGATATCGATATCTGATGGTCTTGAAGACCAGGCCCGCATCGACGAGGCACGCTGGAAGAGCGTGAGCTACCACCACTTCATTGACGCTGGCTTTGACGAAGAAGTCATCGAGATATATGGGCCAGATTTTGAGCGGAACTACGTCGATTACTTGCTCAGCGGTAAGGCTGACGTGCTGCGGGAGCGCATCCGGGAAATTACAGATCGAGGGGAAAATATCGCTGTCAATTGCCAAGCCGGCCGATCCCGCAGTGCCGCGGTTGCTTTGTATATCAGCAAACATTATGGCTACCAACTGCATAAGCCGACCCCAGACGCAAACCAGTGCGTCTACCGGATGCTGGCCAACGATGTTCACCTGATGGCAGCCTACCGTGCGGCAAGCACTCCAGTAGAACCAGAAGCGCCAAAGCGAAGCCTTCTCTCGGCAATCAAATCGATGTTCTCGTGAGCGAACAGCGACGGTAGAGATCATGGTAAATTAGCCGCTGGGCAGCTTCATGGTAGAAGCTACGCTCCCAAGGCACTCCCCCCCTCACCTGTCTCGTCTGTGGTGTCGCTGAAGCTGCTCATTTTATTTCCGAAGCCCGCCAGGCTTGCCCTAGGCGGGCTTTTCTTTGAGCAACGCGCTGTCGCTCAACCAGCCATTGGGATTCTCCCCAGCCAACGTACTCTGGCCATCTTCGCGAACGATCAACATTCCTCAAGGCAAAGGACTATGACTGACCGCCGAATCACCGCCGCAGTCCTGGATGGGCTCTTAGAAGCCTTGGATAGCGCACCTGTCGAGTGCGATGGGATGTGCAGGCTGGTTGCTACCAGGTTGGCTCGGGCAGGAATTCCCTACCAAGGCATGCTTGGCCAACTGCTTGTTGCTGGCCGGGCCGTTTCTCCCCACTACTGGATCGAGGTTGGGCTTTTCCGGATCGACTACCGCGCCAGGATGTGGCTCGGCTCCGATCCTGAAATTCCCCACGGCGTTTTTCCTCTGGATGGGAGGCCTTCAGCCCAATACACCGGCATCAGGGTGCAAATTGATCCCCTGCTCCCTTCTGTCTACGAAATCCTGATCATGCCGCCGTTTGGCATCAGCCCTCCCGAGGCTCGTTGAGTCTGGTTGGGATTCCCAGCTCATGCCGTAGCCTGATGGCATCTCCTGGAAAACTCGGATCGCCTTATGTCTTACACCACCGCCACCATCAACGAACTGTTTGGTCTACGCGACAAGGTAGGCCTTTCAACCGCTTCGGGCTTCAAAGCTCGTGTGCGCTTTGTACAGCTGGCTTACCGCCACAATCTCGTACATGAGATCACCAGCTACCAGTTGTGGGATCGTGGGTTTGAAGGACTGGGCGAGCGTACTTTTGATACCTGCTTCGAGATGGGAGACAGTCCCGAAGTTATCGCCGAGCTGATCCGTGACGCGCGCACCCACGGCTATGCCGGAAACATAGAGATGGAGGTGGGAAATCCTGAATGCTTCGCCCGTTGGTGCGGCTACGCAGACCGCCAGGGCGAGCTAGCACTGTAAGTGTATGCGTCAGGCCAGCTACCCAGCCCGGTTCGCCGGGCTTTTTGTTGAGTTGGGATTTTCAGCGGCGGCAGTAGCATTTAACCATCTACCCGTGGCCAACAAGGAGCTGCCCATGACTACCAAGCATACCCCACGCCCACCCCTCCACCTGTTGCTGTCTTGGGCAGTGTTTGCCCTTGGAGCAATCCACGCTATCGCCATTTGGGCAGGCTACGCCTATCTGATTCCCTTTGAGTTCCTGATGCTTGCTGGAGGTCTTATGGGCGCCACCGGGGTTTTAATTTTGGGCATCGTAGTGTGGGTATTCTGGGGGCTGGTGGGTTTGGTGCTTGGCATGCTTGCTGAGGGGGGCGTGCGCGCATGAAATACAAACCTTTTCCCCATCGGCCTCGTCCCATCGACTTTAACCAGCGCCGAGCATCTGCGTTCCAGCGCAAACAAAACCGCGAAGCCAATGCCCTGCCGCTGTTTGCAGAGCAGATCCGCGAACAGCAACACGACTGGGAGACAGAGAAAGATGCGCGTCAGCGCAGGGACGATGCCTGTGTTGCCCGCTGGAGGCTGCGAGAAGCCGCATTGTGGCGTAAAGCCCGTAGCATGTACTTCGCCCTACCCGAGCAAGATCGGGCGAGCTGCCGGCAAGACTGGGTGAAAGTGTTCCGTGGCGCGTGGACGCCAACATCACTGATATACCTAATCGAGAAATACAACGGGGTCGGCGCAGAGCGTGAAGCGAGAATGGCAGCAGACCGCAAGGCCATGAATGACCGAATCACAACCTACCTGCTTTCCCAGCAAGCTCTCGCCTGCTGACCTCTACCGGGTCCACCGGCTATTGGGCGCAGGTTTCGCCACCAGCGCCCGCCCTCCCCTTGATCCACTGTTTGACCTCACGCTCGGTGAGCATGGTCCCACTGGATAATCCTGAGGCGATATTGCGCACCTGGAAGTTTGGCCACCGAGGTGACTGAACCAGGAGCATGTCAGGTTCGCAGTCATCTTCTTGCGTGAAAACAGCAAGGCACCGCCAGCCCCGCGAAGCAGCAGCTGCGTCCCAGTCTTGGCTGAAATCCTCAATCACGGCGTTATGCCGTTCCGCGTAAGCCTCAAGCCGCACGTTGAGCCTCCTAACGAGCCTTAGTCGCTGCGCATCTCTTCTTCTATTGCGCGAATGCTATGGTCCAACTCAGCTGCACGGGCTTCCAGCTCGGCAATACGAGCCGCTTTTAACTGGTGGATTTCATCCCGGAGCCGGGAAAATGTCTCCGGTCGAATCCGCTGCAAGTCGTACAACGCCTGCAAGTAGCTTTCAGCTCCCCTCGTGCTCAATCGAACGCCGATATCACTTTCAGCCTCGGTGATCAGTCCTATGTGCAGGGATAGGTAGGCGGTTACTGGGTCTCGGGTATCGGTCATTAGGTGATTACCTTGGTCAATCTTCGTTGCTATGCCTTCTGGCGTTGATCAGCTTCTTCGACGCGCAAATTGCAAAGCCGCAAGTGGCGCGGGGTAAGTGACTGCGATGCGGAGCTGACACTTTCGCGAATGGTTTCAACTTTCTCCACTCCACCTGGAACACGCTTACGAATGAGCGGCTTAGTAGCGTCATAGATGGATTGAGTAAATGATTCGCTTGAGTTGGACTGCTGCATGGCTTGGTTTCCGATATCAATTTGTGGTCCTCATAGGTTCACACGCTTCGCCGGAAACCCAAGCCGTCAAACGTCCAGCCATCCTCGGGCATGAGATCGTTCGTTGAGCTTATAGGCAAGATTGCCTATTCTCTTGCGTAGGCAATATTGCCTATTTTGTAGGTGCTATCAAGTGGATAATCGGACCCGCTTCCTGACCTTGCTAAAGGAAAACGGTATTACTCAGGCGAAAAGTGCTGTGCTGATTGCCGCCGTTACACAGCGACCATGCTCGCCGCGCACGGTTCGATCCTGGGTGAATGATCCGGATAAACCCAGCTCAACCCCTTGCCCTGGTTGGGCCGTTGCTGCGCTCGAAAAGGCAATCGAGTACATGGAACGCGCACTGCTTCGGCGTGAGGAACAGCATGCAAAGCCCCACGGAGAAAGCCAGTAGAACTTTACCGCGTGGGCTTTCCCCGTAACCGCTGGACGTTAGAAGACTCCTCAATAGCCACCTGACCCTCGACATAGGCGAAAAGGTCAGCTTGTGACTTGCGAATGCCCGCTACATCACCACGCGCAAGCTCAAGAATTTCAGACAGCTTCTGCTCAGGTGTTTCGTCCTTCGCCCAGCCAAGGAATGAATCAAGGGCTCCCCTCAGGTCGCGGTAGAGATAGTCGCCGACCTCCCAAAGCGAATCACTTCGAGCCGCGTATTTTTCAACCTTTCGCCGAATATCGCTCACCAACTCGGGTGAACTCAGGTAGTGGAGAATGAGCTTTTGGCTGTGAAATGCCAGAAGTAGTTCGGTGAGGCTGATGATGCGGCTGCCGATATTGGTAGCGTCGCGGGTTATCGGAGGAAGGGCTTTATCCAGGGCTTTATCAATTGCGGCCTGATGGAGCTTTCTGGCTTTTTCCTTCTTCTGTTCCTCCCGCTTCTTGATCTCCTTGGCGTGCTCCACGCGAAGGTTTAGCTGCTGTACCAGGTCTTCCGTCACACGGATATTTTCTACCTCCTCTTCCGAGAGAAGGTGGCTGAGTCGACCATCAAGCAGTTGTTTCAGCTGGGTGGCGGTCCCAGTCAATTTCGATTGCTGAGCGCGTAGATCCGCAGCGCTAAAATAGCGTAAGGCCTCAAGAACCTGCTCGGTGGAAACCCGCCATTTCAATTTATCGCCTGTCATGTCCGATCCGATTACCGAAAGTAGTAGCGCTGAGAGCATAGCTCCGGATGTTGGGCTTCTGCTGTTTGCTGATAATACTGAAGCAAACCAAGGAGGTTTCACAGCCAATGAGCACTGATCCGTTCGCTAACCATCTACGCCTCAAGAAGCCCTGCGCAAACTGTCCGTTTCGAAAAGAAGGGGCGATCACACTTAGCCGCGGTCGAATGGAGGGGATAATTTCTTCTCTGATTGATAACGATCACGGCACATTCCCATGCCACAAGACAACGCATTCAGCGCGCGGAGGTGAGTGGGATGATGAGGGTGAATACACCCCGTCCGGGCATGAGGCGATGTGTGCGGGCGCTGCTGCTTACCTCCTAAAGAAGGGACGGCCGACCGTCATGATGCGGATGGGGTTTTCACTAGGAGTTGCCCAACCGGGGGACTGGGATGCCGCTAAAACAGCTGTAATCGACTGAATATCCGAACGGATGGGAAATAGTAGTGATCACGACCAATGCCCGAACCAAAGACCCCGAAGATGTGGGCCTCATTTTCCACTCGATCCTGCGTTACGGCGAAGCCAATGCAGACCGACTGGATCGCTCAATAATCTCGATTGGCTACAGCACCCTACTCAACAACGCGGATCAAGCGGCCTCATGGCTGGCAAGCCTTCACGTCGATGTCGGCGATGATTGGGACGGTTGTGTATGGCTTGAGCGCTTGGATGACATCAGCGCTGGGAGCCTAGCCCAGATGCTCTATGCCGACGATGTGGATGTGGAGAGCGCTGTGATTTGCTGGCTCTCGCGTCGCTGAAAACCTGCTGAACATGCTGGCGGATTCTGCGGATTCTGCGGAAAGCCACCAGCAGCAGGGGCGAGCGCCTGGCGGAAGGGTGCGGATCGTTGCGGATTTGGTACGCACCGCGTCGCGTATTCACCCTTTACGTTCGGGGTGGAAAAAATCTCCTCCGTATCCCTGTCGCTACGCGCTTCTCCGGCACCGGCCATGCCGGGCACCGCTTGGGATTTTCTGGGCCGGTGAGACGCTGAAGGCATCAACAAGGAGGCGATGCCCATGCACACCCAATCCCACGATTTCAGCCACGACGCTCAGCACGTCATCGCAGGCGATGTCCTCGACCAGTTTTATGCGCCGGTCCAGTTCGACGCGCTGACCCTGCTGGCCAGCGAGTTTATCCGTCTGCGCGAGCGCATCATTGAGGTCCACGGCATCATCACCGAAGAAAACGTAAGCGGGGTGCTAGGGTTTTTTTTCGCTGGTAATTCCGGCGACAAATACGGCAACAACGCCTCGCTACGCCACCTCAGCTCGTTCACCGAAATCTTCAACCTGGAAGGCGCGCTCAATGAGCTGACGGCGAAATTCTGGGATCGAGCACTACGTCAGACCGACCTGATGGAGTTCATGCCCCAGGCTCGCCGCTCGCAATGGACTGAAATTCTCAACGCCTGGCGTGAGCATGGCTATCAGCGCGGGAAGAATCCCGAGCTGGACATGCCGGAGTTCAACCTCGAAAACCTCCGCGCCACAGTTGAATCTCTGCTGGCTCGACGTGCCGAGTTTTTGGCCGAGCGGGTCGATGGGATCTTCAAGGCGCTTTCCCGCAGTCATGTAACAAACGTGCCTGAGGGCTTCTCCAAGCGCATGATCATGGGCCGCGTATTCAACGAATGGGGTAGCGTGGACTACAGCAGTGAGGGCGTGATTCATGACCTCCGGCTCGTGATCGCAAAATTTATGGGCCGCGACGATCCATGCAGGGCCTCCACAAGCCGGTTGCTCAACAGCGCCCGAGCGGCTCGCGGTGAATGGCTTGAGGCCGATTGCGGCTCATTTCGTGTGCGTGCCTACCAAGTGGGCACCGCCCATCTAGAAGTTCACCCAGACATGGCCTACCGGTTGAATAGCATTCTTGCATTCCTCCACCCGGCAGCTATCCCAGAAGCATTTCGTAGACGGCCAGTTCGTGCGAAGGCGTCTGGCTTCAAGAGCAAAAAGCTGTTCGAGCGCCCCTTTAGCAACTCGGTGGCTACTGCCCTTACACACATGGAACAAGCCAGCCGATACGTCAAAAGCACTGACTGGCGTCGTGAGTACGATAAGCGTCCGATTCGAAATGCCATCGAGCTGTGCTTTCGCCAGCGTGACACCAGCAAGCACCTTGCAGCGGAAATTGATGCTGTCATGCAGGCCCTCGGTGGCGTCCTGACTACTGACACAGAGCGCAAACACTTCACATATTGGCAGTTTGACTATGATGCCCTAGACCTCGTGCATGAGGTCGCCACCCTCGGCTACATCCCAGATCACAAGAGCCATCAGTTTTACCCAACCCCGGAGCCAGTGGCGCTGCGGCTGGTCGATTGGCTCGAAATCGGCTTGCTCGATACGGTTTGCGAGCCCTCAGCGGGTCAGGGCGGGATTGCCGACCACCTTCCGAAGGATCGCACCCGCTGCGTCGAGATCAGCCCGCTACATTGCGACATCCTGCGGCGCAAAGGTCACACCGTAACCGAGGCAGATTTCCTTACCTGGAATCCTGGCACAACCTTCTCTGTAGTGGCTCTGAACCCACCGTACAGCGAGGGCCGCTGGCAAGAGCACTTGAAACGCGCCGCAACCCTGGTGGCCGATGGCGGCCGAATCGGCGCAGTGCTGCCGATGTCTGCACGCAAACATGCTGTTGATCTACTGCCGGGCTTTGACCTGGAGTTCTCCGAGCCCATCGACAACGCATTTTCGGGCACCTCGATCAGCGTGCTGTTGCTCAAGGCTACAAAGCGCTAAGTCAGGCCTATCTGTATGGAATGTGGCGGGATATCACCCCCGCCCTTGATCCCTCTCCCCTACCCTTGCATCACATCACCCAACAAGGAGTTGAGCATGACCCCTCAAGACATCCTCGCCATGCCGGCCGATGACTACATGAACGAAATCCAGAAGGATTTTTTCTCTCAGGTTTTGCTGGAAAATCAGGCGTCCGTGATGGATGCCATTGCAGCCGCGCGACTCACTTTGGCCACCCTCGGCAACGCGGCTGATCCTGCAGACCTTGCCAATATCGAAGAGGATCGGCAGAACCTCACACGCACACTGGACCGCCTCACCAACCAGCTCAACAACATCCGCTACTCACTCAAGTCACTTGCCGATGACGAATACGGGTGGTGCGAAATGACAGGCGAGGAAATCGGCCTGCCCCGGCTTATTGCACAGCCTACCGCGCGTTACTCTGCAGCAAACCAAGCCCGCCAAGAATCAATCTCCCGGCACTAGGGGTTTGGGGAGCAGTGGAACCAAAAACCAACGTAAGGCTTAGCTAGAGTTCACCGCTGCCGAAAATAGGGGCGGTTATCCAGACTTTGTTTTACTGAACGACTTTTCTGCACTGCTTTTCATGCGTTTGGACGGCCTGGCGTCAGTGCCTGCCAGGGTTCGACAAAAGGATGGTTTTCCCGAACTAACCAGACGCCACAAGGGTTTGCGGGCAGGCGCTGGGCTTAAGTGCACTTTCTGTTCCGTTGCTCCCCAAACCCCTGGTTCCGGCTGCTGCGCACCCTGCTTGATGAGCTGAACACGCCGCTCTCGCACTGCGGCAGTTGCTCGGCGAGCATCCGCCATGTCTGGGAGCGCTGCGGCCATCCGCTGCGCGCCGGGCAGAGTC
>NZ_JAENSQ010000032.1:0-56948 GCF_016613125.1 Pseudomonas sp. MF6776 | reverse complement strand
TCTCATGATGACTTTGCGTCAGATCCGTCACTTCATCGCCGTGGCCGAGACAGGCTCGATCTCTGCCGCTGCGCAAACGGCGTTCATTTCCCAATCGACCCTGACCCTGGCGATCCAGCAACTGGAAGAGGAAATCGGCGTCAGCCTGTTCAGCCGACACGCCAAGGGCATGACGCTGACGCATCAGGGTCATCAATTCCTACGCCAGGCGCACCTGATTCTGGCGACGGTGGATAACGCCAAACGCAGCCTGCAACAGAGCACCGATCAGGTTGCCGGGCAGTTGATAATCGGTGTGACCAGCCTTGTCGCTGGTTATTACCTCGCGGATTTGGTCACCCGGTTTCAGCGTGCTTATCCAAATGTCGAGATACGGGTGATGGAGGACGAACGCCCCTACATCGAGCACTTGCTGGTCAGCGGCGAAATCGACGTCGGCGTGTTGATCCTCTCCAACCTCGAAGATCGCCACGCCTTGCAGACTGAGGTTCTGACTCATTCGCCGCACCGTTTATGGCTTCCGGCCCAGCATCCGCTTCTGGAACACGACAGTATCAATCTCGCCGATGTTGCTCGCGAACCGTTGATTCAACTCAACGTCGACGAGATGGATCGCAACGCCCAACGCCTATGGCGCGGCGCCGGACTGCAACCGAAGATCACCCTGAGAACCGCTTCAACCGAAGCGGTGCGGAGCCTTGTTGCGGCCGGTTTGGGTGTATCGATCCAGCCGGACATGACCTACCGCCCATGGTCACTGGAAGGCGACATCATCGAAGCGCGGCCAATTGCCGACCTCAACCAGACCCTTGATGTCGGCCTGGCCTGGCGTCGCGGCGCCGCACGACCTGCTCTCGTCGACCCCTTCCTCACCGTGGCCCGCGAACAACCCCACGGCGGACGCAAGCCATCTATTTAATCGAATGCCACCTTCAGTATTTAGAATTTGTCGCCCCCGGAGCCGCGCACTAGTCTTGCTGCATCTATAAGACGGTCGGCTCCCGGTGACACAGGGAGCAACAATGGCCATACAAGAAAAGAGAGCTCGCAAAATGGCTGGCGCGCAGACCCCAATGTGTACCGCGTTGTTGATCGACGGTGAGCTGGTCGCCGGTGAAGGCTTTGTCGAGCCGATCCTCAACCCGGCCACCGGTGAAATCCTCACGCACATCGCCGAAGCCAGCACCGAACAGGTCGAAGCCGCCATCCTCGCGGCTCACCGTGCGTTCGCCGAATGGTCGCGGACCACGCCGCAGCAACGCTCCAATCTGCTGCTGGACATCGCCAACGCCGTCGAAAAACACGCCGATCACCTCGCCCGCCTTGAATCGTTGAACTGCGGCAAGCCGTTGCATCTGGCTCGTCAGGACGATTTGACTGCGACCGTCGACGTGTTCCGTTTTTTCGCCGGAGCCGTGCGCTGCCAGACCGGCCAGCTCAGCGGTGAATACCTGCCGGGTTACACCAGCATGGTGCGCCGCGATCCGATTGGCGTCGTCGCCTCGATTGCGCCGTGGAACTACCCGATCATGATGGCCGCGTGGAAAATCGCCCCGGCCCTCGCCGCTGGCAACACGCTGGTGTTCAAGCCATCCGAACACACGCCGCTGTCGATCCTTGCACTGGCCCCTGCGCTCGCCGAAATCCTGCCGCGCGGGGTGATCAACATCATCTGCGGCGGTGGCGAAGGCGTCGGCAGCCATTTGGTCAGTCACCCGAAAATCCGCATGGTCTCGCTGACCGGCGATATCGTCACCGGGCAGAAAATCCTTCAGGCCGCGGCGAAAACCCTCAAACGCACACACCTTGAACTCGGCGGCAAGGCGCCGGTAATCGTCTGCAACGACGCGGACATTCAAGCCGTCGTCGAAGGCGTGCGCACTTACGGTTACTACAACGCCGGGCAGGATTGCACCGCTGCTTGCCGGATCTACGCCCAGGCCGGCATCCACGACAAACTGGTCGCCGAACTCGGTGCCGCCGTCAGCAGCCTGCGCTTCGCAGGCAAACGCGATGCCGACAACGAAATAGGCCCGCTGATCAGCACGCGTCAGCGTGACCGCGTGGCCAGTTTCGTTGAACGCGCCCTCGGTCAGCCGCACATCGAGCGGGTGACCGGCGCGGCGGTGCATTCCGGTGCCGGTTTCTACTATCAACCAACGCTGCTGGCCGGTTGCAAGCAGAGCGACGAAATCGTCCAGCGCGAAGTGTTCGGCCCGGTGGTGACCGTGACCCGTTTCGACGAACTCGCCCAAGCCGTCGACTGGGCCAACGACTCCGAATACGGCCTCGCCTCGTCGGTGTGGACACAGAATCTGGACAAGGCGATGCAGGTCGCCGCGCGTCTGCAGTACGGCTGCACCTGGATCAACAGCCATTTCATGCTGGTCAGCGAAATGCCCCACGGCGGGCTGAAACGTTCAGGTTATGGCAAAGACTTGTCCAGCGACTCGCTTCAGGACTACAGCGTGGTGCGGCACATCATGGCCCGCCACGGCCAGCATCTCTGACTACGCTAATAACAAGCCGCCAACGGCATGCTTCACCGCGTTCACAACTGCCCCGACCATAATTTAAAGAAGAGGGTTCAACCATGTTCGTGCACAAGACCGCACTGCTCAGTGCAATCACCACGGCCCTGCTGGCCAGCGCCAGCCTGCAAGCGGCAGAACCGCTGAAGGCTGTCGGCGCTGGTGAAGGTCAGTTGGATATCGTCGCCTGGCCGGGCTACATCGAACGTGGCGAGAGCGACAAGGCCTACGACTGGGTGACCGGTTTCGAGAAGGAAACCGGCTGCAAGGTCAACGTGAAAACCGCCGCGACCTCTGACGAAATGGTCAGCCTGATGGCCAAGGGCGGTTACGACCTGGTCACCGCGTCGGGCGATGCGTCGCTGCGGTTGATCGTCGGCAAGCGTGTGCAACCGATCAACACCGCGTTGATCCCGAACTGGAAAACCCTCGACCCACGCCTGAAAGATGCGCCGTGGTACGTGGTCAACAATCAGACTTACGGCACCCCGTACCAGTGGGGGCCGAACGTGCTGATGTACAACACCAACGTGTTCAAGACTGCGCCGACCAGCTGGAATGTGCTGTTCGACGCGCAGAACCTGCCGGACGGCAAAGCGAACAAGGGCCGTGTGCAGGCGTATGACGGACCGATCTACATTGCCGATGCGGCGCTGTACCTGAAATCGGCCAAGCCTGAATTGGGCATCAGCGACCCGTATCAACTGACCGAGGCGCAGTACAAGGCTGTGCTGGATCTGTTACGCGCGCAGCAGCCGCTGATCCACCGCTACTGGCACGACACCACAGTGCAGATGAGCGACTTCAAAAACGAAGGCGTGGTCGCCTCCAGCGCCTGGCCATATCAGGTCAACGGCCTGATCAACGAGAAGCAGCCAATCGCTTCGACCATCCCGAAAGAAGGCGCCACCGGTTGGGCCGACACCACCATGTTGCACTCCGAGGCCAAGCATCCGAACTGCGCCTACAAGTGGATGGACTGGTCGCTGCAACCGAAAGTCCAGGGTGATGTGGCGGCGTGGTTTGGCTCGTTACCGGCCGTGCCGGCGGCGTGCAAGGAGAGCGAATTGCTTGGCGCCGAGGGTTGCAAGACCAACGGTTTCGACCAGTTCGACAAGATCGCCTTCTGGAAAACCCCGCAGGCCGAGGGCGGCAAGTTTGTGCCGTACAGCCGCTGGACACAGGACTACATCGCGATCATGGGCGGTCGCTAAGCTCGAGAACAGCTCGGTCAAGCTCCCTTCCCCCCCGCCCCCCGGGGGGATAGGGCGCTAAAAAGCAGATCGCATTCACCGTTAGATATTTCAGCTTTTTCAGAAGTCCAGGCAGGGCCGCTGCGACGGCTTTCGCCTTTTTGGAGCACCGCACCATGACGCTTGCAGTCCAGTTCACCAATGTTTCTCGGCAGTTCGGCGAAGTTAAGGCCGTTGACCGGGTTTCCATCGATATCCAGGACGGCGAGTTCTTTTCCATGCTCGGCCCTTCCGGCTCCGGCAAAACCACCTGCTTGCGCTTGATCGCCGGGTTCGAACAACCGAGCGCCGGTTCGATTCGCATTCACGGCGTCGAAGCGGCGGGTTTGCCGCCTTATCAACGTGACGTAAACACTGTGTTTCAGGATTACGCGCTGTTCCCGCACATGAACGTGCTCGACAACGTCGCCTACGGTTTGAAGGTCAAAGGTGTCGGCAAAACCGAGCGCCACAAACGCGCTGAAGAAGCCTTGGACATGGTCGCGCTCGGCGGCTACGGCGCACGCAAACCGGTGCAGTTGTCCGGTGGTCAGCGCCAGCGCGTGGCCCTCGCCCGCGCCTTGGTCAATCGTCCGCGAGTGCTGCTACTCGATGAGCCGCTCGGCGCGCTGGATTTGAAACTGCGCGAGCAAATGCAAAGCGAACTGAAGAAGCTGCAACGCCAGCTCGGCATCACTTTCATCTTCGTCACCCACGATCAGACCGAAGCGCTGTCGATGTCCGATCGCGTCGCCGTATTCAACAAGGGTCGCATCGAACAGGTCGACACGCCGCGCAATCTGTACATGAAACCGACCACCACTTTCGTCGCCGAATTCGTCGGCACGTCGAACGTGATTCGGGGTGAACTGGCGCGGCAGATCAGCGGCCATCCGCAGCCGTTTTCGATTCGTCCGGAACATGTGCGTTTCACCGAAGGCCCCTTGGCCAGCCATGAAATCGAAGTCAGCGGTTTGCTCCACGACATCCAGTATCAGGGCAGCGCCACGCGCTATGAATTGACCCTGGAAAACGGCCAGACCCTGAGCATCAGCCACGCCAACAACCAGTGGATCGACAGCAGCGCACAGCATCAGACCGGTCAACGCCTTAGCGCACGCTGGGCGCGGGGAGCGATGATCCCGCTGCACGATACCGTGACGAGCGGGGTGTGAAATGAGCACGCTCGCGATGACTCAATCGCCGCCATTGCGCAGGTTTTCCAACCTGCTCTACCGCAAGCCGAACCTGTATTTGTCGATGCTGCTGGTGCCGCCGCTGCTGTGGTTCGGCGCGATCTATCTCGGCTCGTTGCTGGTGCTGTTGTGGCAGGGTTTCTACACCTTCGACGACTTCACCATGGCGGTCACTCCTGACCTGACGCTGGCGAACTTTGCCGCGCTGTTCCAGCCGTCGAACTTCGACATCATCCTGCGCACGCTGAGCATGGCCATCGTCGTGTCGATTGCCAGCGCCATCCTGGCATTCCCGATTGCCTACTACATGGCGCGCTACACCACCGGCAAGACCAAGGCGTTTTTCTACATCGCGGTGATGATGCCGATGTGGGCCAGTTACATCGTCAAGGCTTACGCGTGGACGTTGTTGCTGGCCAAGGGTGGCGTGGCGCAGTGGTTCGTTCAGCACCTGGGGCTGGAACCGGTTTTGCAATTCATCCTCGGGATTCCTGGCGTGGGCGGCAGCACCTTGTCGACCTCGCATCTGGGGCGGTTCATGGTGTTCGTCTACATCTGGTTGCCGTTCATGATCCTGCCGATTCAGGCTTCGCTGGAGCGCCTGCCGCCGTCGTTATTGCAGGCTTCGGCCGACCTTGGCGCCAAGCCGCGCCAGACCTTCATGCAGGTGATTCTGCCGCTGTCGATTCCGGGGATTGCCGCCGGATCGATCTTCACGTTTTCCCTGACCTTGGGCGACTTCATCGTGCCGCAACTGGTGGGCCCGCCGGGCTACTTCGTCGGCAGCATGGTGTATGCGCAGCAAGGTGCGATTGGCAACATGCCCATGGCCGCCGCGTTTACGTTGGTGCCGATTGTGTTGATTGCCATCTACCTGTCCATCGTTAAACGACTGGGGGCCTTCGATGCACTCTGAGCGCGCTTCACTGGGTCTGCGCATCGCAGCCTGGGGCGGGTTGGTGTTTCTGCACTTCCCGATCCTGATCATCTTCCTTTACGCCTTCAACACCGAAGAGGCCGCGTTCAGCTTTCCGCCTAAGGGCTTCACGCTGCACTGGTTCAGCGTGGCGTTTTCGCGAACGGACGTTCTGGAATCGATCAAGTTATCGCTGCAAATCGCAGCCATCGCCACCTTGATCGCGATGGTCCTCGGCACGCTCGCCTCGGCGGCTTTGTACCGCCGCGATTTCTTCGGCAAACAGGGCATTTCGTTGATGCTGATCCTGCCGATCGCGCTGCCCGGGATCATCACCGGGATCGCGCTGCTGGCGACCTTCAAGACGCTGGGGATCGAACCGGGAATGTTCACCATCATCGTCGGCCACGCGACCTTCTGTGTGGTGATCGTTTACAACAACGTCATCGCCCGCCTGCGCCGCACTTCGCACAGTTTGATCGAGGCTTCGATGGATCTGGGCGCCGATGGTTGGCAGACGTTTCGCTACATCATCCTGCCAAACCTCAGCTCGGCGTTGCTGGCCGGCGGCATGTTGGCGTTTGCGCTGTCGTTCGACGAAATCATCGTCACCACGTTTACCGCCGGTCATGAACGCACGTTGCCGTTGTGGCTGCTCAACCAGCTCAGCCGCCCACGGGATGTGCCGGTGACCAACGTCGTCGCCATGCTGGTGATGATGGTGACCATGCTGCCGATCCTGGGCGCGTACTACCTGACGCGGGGTGGTGAGAGCGTGGCGGGGAGTGGCGGCAAATGAATCCCTGACAGACACCACCGTCCCCTGTGGGAGCGAGCCTGCTCGCAAAGAGGCCGTCGCATCCAGCATTGATGTCGACTGATACACCGCTTTCGCGAGCAGGCTCGCTCCCACAGTTTCAATCCGGTTTCGGCAGAAAAATAATAGATTCGAAGAGGACAACAGACATGCAAACCAAACTCTTGATCAACGGCCAATTGGTCAACGGCGAAGGCCCCGCCCAACCGGTGCTCAACCCCGCGCTCGGCGAAGTGCTGGTGGAAATCAACGAAGCCAGCGAAGCCCAGGTCGATGCCGCCGTGCGTGCCGCCGACAATGCCTTCGCCGAGTGGTCGCAAACCGCACCGAAAGACCGTTCGCTGCTGCTGCTCAAACTCGCCGACGCCATCGAAGCCCACGGCGAAGAACTGGCCAGACTCGAGTCCGACAATTGCGGTAAACCCTACAGCGCCGCGCTCAACGACGAGATCCCGGCAATTGCCGACGTGTTCCGTTTCTTCGCCGGCGCCAGCCGTTGCATGAGCGGTTCGGCCGGCGGCGAATACCTGCCCGGCCACACCTCGATGATTCGCCGCGACCCGGTCGGGGTGATCGCCTCCATCGCGCCGTGGAACTACCCGCTGATGATGGTCGCCTGGAAAATCGCCCCCGCCCTCGCAGCCGGTAATACCGTGGTGCTCAAGCCGTCGGAACAAACCCCGCTGACCGCGTTGCGTCTGGCCGAACTGGCGTCGGAAATCTTCCCGGCGGGCGTACTCAATCTGGTGTTTGGCCGTGGTCCTACGGTCGGCAGTTCGTTGGTCACACATCCAAAAGTGCGCATGGTCTCGCTGACCGGGTCCATCGCGACCGGTTCGAACATCATTTCCAGCACCGCCGACAGCGTCAAACGCATGCACATGGAACTGGGCGGCAAGGCGCCGGTGATCATCTTCGACGATGCTGATATCGATGCGGCGGTTGAAGGCATTCGCACCTTTGGTTTTTACAACGCCGGGCAGGACTGCACCGCCGCGTGCCGGATCTACGCCCAGCAAGGCATTTACGACAAATTCGTCGAGAAGCTCGGCGCGGCAGTCAGCAGCATCAAGTACGGCTTGCAGGATGATCCTTCTACCGAACTGGGGCCGCTGATTACTGCACAGCATCGTGATCGTGTCGCATCGTTCGTCGAACGTGCCGTTGCCCAACCGCACATTCGCTTGATCACGGGCGGCAAGGCTGTGGACGGAAATGGTTTCTTCTTTGAACCGACGGTGTTGGCTGACGCGCAACAGGACGACGAGATTGTCCGCCGCGAAGTGTTCGGGCCGGTGGTGTCGGTGACCAAATTCACCGATGAAGCGCAGGCGCTGGAATGGGCCAACGATTCGGACTACGGCTTGGCGTCCTCCGTTTGGACAGCTGATGTAGGACGCGCCCATCGGATGTCGGCACGGTTGCAGTACGGCTGCACCTGGGTGAATACGCACTTCATGCTGGTCAGCGAAATGCCCCATGGCGGTCAGAAACTGTCCGGTTACGGCAAGGACATGTCCATGTATGGGCTGGAGGACTACACCACCGTTCGGCATGTGATGTTCAAGCACTAAGCCTTTAAAAGCTTCGCGAGCACCGCGGTTTTAGGACGGAACCGGCACTGCGCACCACCAGGATCCCAAAACAATAACTACCGAACCGGGCGGCGCTCCCAAAGCCCCGCCACGGCCTCGGCCATCCGAAATCTGCCGATTTCACGGAGCAAACACACATGAGTGCATCACCCGACCTCTCAGTTGCCGTCGCCGACAGCGATGCCGAACAACTGCGCAAACTCGGCTACACCTCCAACTTCAATCGCAGCATGAGCCTGTGGGAAAACTTCGCGCTGGGCTTCACCTATCTGTCACCGGTCGTAGGGGTTTATACCCTGTTCGGCCTATGCCTCGCCGCTGGTGGCCCGCCGATGTTCTGGGCCTATTTGCTGGTTGGTTGCGGCCAGTTGCTGGTGTGCCTGATCTTCGGCGAAGTGGTTTCGCAGTTCCCGATTTCTGGCGGCGTTTACCCATGGGCGCGCCGACTGGTCGGCAAGAAATGGGCGTGGATGGTCGGCTGGATCTACTCCATCGCACTGTGCGTCACCATTGCTGCCGTTGCAGTCGGTGCTGGCCCGTACCTGGCAGCCATGCTGGGATTTGAGCCGAGCAACAACACCAACATCGTCATCGCCCTGGTGCTGACGTTGTTCGCCACGCTGGTCAACCTCAGCGGCACCAAAGTGCTGGCACGCATCGCCATGTTCGGCTTCCTCTGCGAACTGGTCGGCGCGGTGATCGTCGGTGTTTATCTGCTGGTCTTCGAGCGTCACCAGCCGCTCAGCGTGCTGTTCAACACCTTCGACATCAGCATCGATGGCTCGTACCTGCCGGCGTTCCTCACTGCCTCGCTGGCGGGGATGTTCCTCTACTACGGCTTCGAGGCCTGCGGCGATGTTGCCGAAGAAACCCCTAACCCGAGCGCAAAAATCCCGGTGGCCATGCGCATGACCATCTACATCGGTGGCATCGCAGCGATGTTTGCCTGTCTGGCGCTGATCCTCGCCGTACCGGACATGCAAGCGGTGATCAACGGCACCGACAAAGACCCGGTCACCACCATCCTCAACAACGCGTTCGGCCCGGTCGGCTCGAAAGTAGTGATGGGCGTAGTGATGATTTCCTTCATCTCGTGCGTCATCAGCCTACAGGCTGCAGCGAGTCGTCTGCTGTACTCCTACGCCCGCGATGAAATGGTCATCGGCAGCCGACTGCTGAAAAAGATCTCTCCTACGACCCAGGTGCCGGTCGCTGCGCTGTTCGTGTCCGGCGTCCTGCCGGCCCTGATCATCGCCCTCGGTTTCTTCCTGCAAGACGCCGTGGCGACCATCGTCAGTTTCGCGGCAATCGGCATCTACCTCGCGTTCCAGATGATCGTGCTGGCCGCGCTGTACGCGCGTAGCAGAGGCTGGAAACCCAGCGGCAAATTCACCCTCGGCGCGTGGGGCTGGCCGGTGAACATCGGCGCGCTGGTGTATGGCGTTGGCGCGATCATCAACATGGCCTGGCCACGTACGCCGGATGCGGCGTGGTACGTGAACTATGCGATGGTGCTGAGCACCGCGATCGTGATTGGGTTGGGCTTGTTGTACATGTGGATTGGCAAGCCGTATGACCATGGTAAGGCGCCGGCTGGGGATGCCTGGAAGGTGAGTCGCTAAGAGTTTTTGACCTCGGCATCGACTAGGTGCCGGGGTTCAGGAAAGCCGAGAAAAATCATCAAAAAGAAAGCTCTGCCTGATCGTGCTTCAACGAGGAAATACGGTCGAACAACTTTATTTTTTCGTTGGCTTTTTGCTTGGCGTGGTCGGACATGAAAGTAATCAACTCTTCGAGCTGATTGACGTCTGCGACCACTTTGAATTCCTTTTCCTTGTTGACGAAAACAAGCGACTTCTTCTTTCTCGACAACAATTCAATGACGTTGCTGAGCGTGCCGGTGCTCTTTGCATCCCAGATGCATCAAGCCGTAGTCAGCCGCTTCGGCCATGACTACGTCTTTCTCAGTGAAGAAGGCTCTCGATCCTTTGGAATGTTGGGAGTCGACTGTTCTGGCGGGCCACTGCCCAAGGTTATTCCGCATCGTTGAACCGCTGCAGAACACCGTGGTTCTGGATCGTTCGAGGCTCAACAGGTACTCCTGAATGGAGGTATCGGCGCCCCCTGCATCACCCACCACCACTTCAAAATCCGACGCAACGATATTATTGATGCGCTCTTTAACCTTCGGATCAAGGTTCTTGATGTTGATAGAGCCGGCAATAAATTCAGTTGTCATTGAGTTCACTTCCAACAAAAAACCTGTGGCGAGGGGAGCTCGCTCCCTCGCCACAGGTTTACTGCGCAAGTTGATTGATCTGCGTGCTGTAAAAGCCAAATGGCTTTCACAGAGTCAGAACCGCGAAACACTCCTCATCGCGTCCACCAGATAGCGCATCGCTATCCGGTCGCTCTCCGAAAGCTCTCGATAACGTTCCACCAGTTTCAGCTCGTCGGAGCTGAGCCGGCGTCTTCTGCGGCCGCTGCCCAGGCAGGGAAAGATGCCTAACATGTCGGTGATGCCTTGTATTTTTTCCATGGACGATGTCCTTCTCTAATACGTCAAAGAACTGCTAAACCACCACATCGCCCTGCCCCTTTCAGCAGCGTCGAGTGCCCCACCGGTCTGAACGTTCGCGACCGGTCATGCCCATAGAATAGAAATTAATTCGGCGCTGGAAAGGGTTATTTAGAGTAATTAGTCGAGAAAAGCAGATATGTCGTATAAATCAGAAAGCGCTGTCGGAAAAAATACAGACATGTCTTGTTTCATTGCCAGCCGACGTCTTGTAATCAATCATTTCTGCTCGACAATCGAACGGTTTAAGCTATCTGGCATCTGTTTATAGTCCGTTGCGTTTGGTCGAAGGCTTGCCCGAACCGTTTTTTATGATCCAGCACGTGCCAGGAAAGGCGCGGGATTGCACACGACAGGTTGTATTTATGCACCGCAGGAATTTGCTCAAAGCGTCCATGGCCATTGCGGCTTATACCGGTCTTTCGGCCACCGGCCTGCTGGCCAGTCGTGCCTGGGCTGCCAATGGTGGCGCCGCCGATGGCGAGGCGCAGTCCTTCGATTTCGAAGCGCTGAAGCGTCAGGCCAAGCAACTCGCTGGCAACGCCTATCAGAACACCAAACAGGTGCTGCCGCCGACCCTGGCGACCATGACCCCGCAAAACTTCAACGCGATCCGCTACGACGGCGAGCATTCGTTGTGGAAGGAGAACAAGGGTCAACTGGACGTGCAGTTCTTCCACGTCGGCATGGGTTTCCGCCAGCCGGTGCGCATGTACAGCGTCGATGCCAAGACCCGCACCGCCCGCGAGGTGCATTTCCGTCCGGCGCTGTTCAACTATGAAAACACTTCGGTCGACACCCAGCAGCTCAAGGGCGACCTGGGTTTTGCCGGTTTCAAGTTGTTCAAGGCTCCGGAACTTGATCGGCATGACGTGCTGTCGTTTCTCGGCGCCAGCTATTTCCGTGCAGTCGATGCCACTGGCCAATATGGCCTTTCGGCGCGCGGGCTGGCGATCGACACTTACGCGAAGAAACGCGAAGAATTCCCTGACTTCACCAAGTTCTGGTTCGAAACGCCGGACAAAAACGCCACGCGTTTTGTGGTGTATGCCCTGCTCGATTCACCGAGTGCCACCGGCGCTTACCGTTTCGATATCGATTGCCAGGCCGAGCGCGTGGTGATGGAAGTCGACGCACACATCAATGCGCGTACTGCCATCGAACAGTTGGGCATCTCGCCGATGACCAGTATGTTCAGTTGCGGCACCCACGAGCGCCGTATGTGCGACACCATTCACCCGCAAATCCACGATTCGGACCGCCTGGCGATGTGGCGTGGCAACGGCGAGTGGATCTGCCGCCCGCTGAACAACCCGGCAACCCTGCAATTCAACGCGTTTGCCGACACCGATCCGAAGGGCTTCGGCCTGGTGCAGACCGACCATGAGTTCGCCAATTATCAGGACACCGTCGACTGGTACAGCAAGCGCCCGAGCCTGTGGGTAGAACCTACAACCGCGTGGGGCGAAGGCTCTATCGATCTGCTGGAAATTCCTACAACCGGCGAGACCCTCGATAACATCGTGGCGTTCTGGACACCGAAAAAACCGGTGGCTGCCGGGGATTCGCTGAATTACGGCTACAAGCTGTACTGGAGCGCCCTGCCGCCAGTGAGCACGCCGTTGGCGCGAGTGCACGCCACGCGCTCCGGTATGGGCGGTTTCGTCGAAGGCTGGGCACCCGGCGAGCATTATCCGCCAGTCTGGGCGCGTCGTTTCGCCGTGGACTTCAACGGAGGCGGTCTCGATCGCCTGCCGCCAGGCACCGGGATCGAGCCAGTAGTCACCTGCTCGAACGGCAAAGTGCAGGACTTCAGCGTGCTGGTGCTGGATGACATCAAGGGCTATCGGATCCTGTTCGATTGGTATCCAACCAATGACAGCGTCGAGCCGGTTGAGCTGCGGTTATTCATCCGTACCAATGACCGCACGTTGAGTGAGACCTGGTTGTACCAGTACTTCCCGCCGGCGCCGGACAAGCGCAAATACCCTTGATGATTTGAGGCGCCTGCACGGGCCTCATCGCTGGCAAGCCAGCTCCCACAGTGTTTGGTGTTGATCACAATTTTTGTGTACGACGCCAAACCTGTGGGAGCTGGCTTGCCAGCGATGACGGCAGTATTTCAACAAAAGATCATCAGACAAAACAAAGCCCCGGCCATCACTGACCGGGGCTTTTTGCCTAACCGCTACCAACTCAATCGCGCAGATCAGACTCATGAATCGGCTGATCACGATGAGTCGCGCGCTGATATTGCGCCGGCCATACGGCTTTGCGCCCACCCAGGTCATCATCGGCGTGCAGCGGCCAGTATGGATCACGCAGCAGCTCGCGGGCGAGGAAGATGATGTCAGCCTGACAGGTGCGCAAAATGTGCTCGGCCTGGGCGGGCTCGGTAATCATTCCCACAGTGCCGGTGGCGATGCCTGACTCCTTGCGCACGCGCTCGGCGAAGCGGGTTTGATAGCCCGGCCCAACGGGAATCTCAGCGTTGGCTGCGGTGCCGCCCGACGAAACGTCGATCAAGTCCACTCCGAGGGTGTGCAGGCGACGGGCCAGCTCCACGGTTTCGTCAGGGTTCCAGCCGTCCTCGACCCAGTCGGTAGCCGACACGCGGACAAACACCGGCAACTCTTCCGGCCAGACAGCGCGAACGGCTTCGGTGACCTGCAGCACCAGGCGAATGCGGTTTTCGAATGAGCCGCCGTACTGATCCCGCCGTTGATTACTCAGCGGCGACAGAAACTGATGCAGCAGGTAACCGTGTGCCGCATGCACTTCGACCACACTGAAGCCTGCCGTCAGCGCGCGCTTGGCGGCATCCACAAAGGCTTGAATGACGTCAGCGATCTGCGCTTCATCGAGCTGTTTCGGTTGAGTGTGTTGCGGGTCGAAGGCAATCGGTGAAGGGCCGACCGGCGTCCAGCCGCCATCATCGGGTTTTACGCTGCCATGTTTGCCAATCCACGGGCGGTGTGTGCTGGCCTTGCGCCCGGCGTGAGCCAGTTGAATGCCAGCGACCGCGCCCTGAGCGGTAATAAATCGGGTGATGCGTTGCAGCGGTTCGATCTGGTCGTCGTTCCACAGGCCAAGGTCTTCGGCGGTGATTCGCCCGTCGGCCGTGACCGCCGTGGCTTCGGTGAATACCAGCCCGGCGCCGCCCACCGCGCGGCTGCCGAGGTGCACCAGATGCCAGTCGTTGGCCAGGCCGTCGACGCTGGAATACTGGCACATGGGCGATACGGCGATGCGGTTGGGCAGGGTCAGTTGGCGAAGGTTAAAAGGTTCAAGCAGCAGACTCATGGGGCACCTCTCAAATCAGTGGGCAGGCTCCAGGGTTCTGTTTGAAAAGTCGACGAGTGACAGGAAAAGGTGCAGCACCCGCCCCCGCGGGCAAAAAATTCGACAAGACGTCACAAGGCCAATCAAGCAGTGCTTAGAGCCTAGTCGACAACCGGGGATGAGGGAGGGTTCAGAGTGATTCTGTGTTTGACAGACCGCTTTCGCAAGCAAGCTCGCTCCCACAAGGGAATGCATTCCAGGTGTGGGAGCGGCCGTGCGGCTTGCTCGTGAATGGGGTTAACGCGGTTCGATGTGAGCAATCATCAGTTGCACGGTCTCGTTGCCGCGGAACTCGTTGACGTCGAGCTTGTAAGCCAGTTCGACCCATTGAATCGTCGGGTTGGGCCAGATATCACGATCGATACCGAACGCAATGCCGTCGAGTTTCACCGAGCCGCATTCGCTTTTCAGCACCACTTTCAGGTGACGCTCGCCGACCACGCGCTGCTCGACCAACTGGAACACACCGTGGAACAGCGGCTCAGGGAAGTGTTGCCCCCACGGCCCGGCATGACGCAGGGCGCGGGCCAGTTCGAGGTGGAATTCTTCAACGGCCAGCGTGCCATCGGACAGCAAGCGCCCGGTCAGGTCCTCTTCGCGAAGCTGCCTACGCACTTCGGCGTCGAATGCTTCGGCGAATAACGGAAAATTCTCTTGCGGCAAGGTCAGGCCAGCCGCCATCGCGTGGCCACCGTACTTGGCGATCAGGTTAGGGTGTTGCGCCGCGACGACGCTCAACGCATCGCGAATATGGAAACCCTGCACCGAACGCCCGGAGCCCTTGAGCAAACCGTCGCCAGCATCGGCAAAGGCAATGGTCGGACGGAAATAACGCTCTTTCATCCGCGAGGCCAGAATACCGATAACACCCTGGTGCCATTCAGGATCAAACAGGCACAGGCCAAACGGCATCGACTCGACGGGCAGATCCTTGAGCTGGGCCAGCGCCTCACGCTGCATGCCCTGCTCGATGGATTTGCGATCCTGATTCATGCCATCCAGTTGCGCGGCCATTTCCCGGGCGAGGTTGACGTCGGCGGTGAGCAGGCATTCGATGCCCAGGCTCATGTCATCCAGACGCCCGGCGGCGTTCAGCCGTGGGCCGACGATGAATCCCAGATCGGTTGAAGTGATGCGCGCCGCATCACGCTTGGCCACTTCGAGTATCGCTTTGATCCCCGGCCGCGCGCGCCCGGCACGAATCCGCTCCAACCCCTGGTGCACCAGAATCCGGTTGTTGGCGTCCAGCGGCACCACGTCAGCGACGCTGCCCAGCGCCACCAGATCGAGCAGTTCGCCGATGTTCGGTTGCGGCGCGTTCTCGTACCAGCCGAGGCTGCGCAGGCGCGCACGCAAGGCCATCAACACGTAGAAAATCACCCCGACCCCGGCCAGCGCCTTGCTTGGGAACTCGCAGCCCGGCTGGTTTGGATTGACCAGCGCATCGGCCATCGGCAGTTCATCGCCGGGCAAGTGGTGGTCGGTGATCAATACCTTCAGCCCGGCCTTCTTGGCGGCAGCCACACCTTCGACGCTGGAGATTCCGTTGTCGACAGTGATCAACAGTTGCGGCTCGCGGGTCAGTGCGACTTCGACGATTTCCGGGGTCAGGCCGTAGCCGTACTCAAAGCGGTTCGGCACCAGATAGTCGACATGCGCCGCGCCCAACAAGCGCAAGCCGAGCATGCCGACAGTGCTGGCCGTAGCGCCATCGGCATCGAAGTCACCGACGATGAGGATGCGCTGTCGTTGCTCCAGCGCCGTCACCAGCAGGTCTACCGCGGCCTCGATGCCCTTGAGTTTCTCAAACGGGATCAAGTGCTTGAGGCTCTTGTCCAGCTCCACCTCGGACCGCACGCCCCGCGCCGCGTACAAGCGGGTCAGCAGTGGCGGCAGATCACCTAGAAATGGCAGAGTGGCAGGCAGTTGGCGAGGTTCGATGCGCATGGGGTGACGGAGACTTCTCTTGAATACGTAGGATTAATCAGCGATGGCGCGAATCAGCCGCGCTCGCCTTGCAGCCATTGCAACTGGACTTCGTGTTGACCACGGTCGTCGGTGACGAAGATCGTCCCTTCGCTGATCATCACGTCCCACTTGATGACGCGGGGCATGTCCTTGGCCAGGGTTTCCAGGACTTCTTGCGGGACGGCGGCGATGTTGACGTTTTTCAGGTTCTTGATCGCCGGGATCACCTTGGTTTCCCACACGCGCAGGCTGCCATAGGCGAGCAGGCTGGTGCGTTCGGTACGACGCGAGCACCACGTCAGACGGTCGGAATCCGGCTGGCCGACTTCGATCCAGTGCAGGACACGGTCGTCCAGGCTTTTTTCCCACAGAGCAGGTTCATCCACATCTGACAGACCACGGCCAAACGACAACTGCTCGTTGTACCAGAGGGCGTAGGCCAGCAACCGTACGGTCATGCGCTCTTCGGTCTCCGAAGGGTGACGGGCGATGGTTTGCTTGACGCTCTCGTAGACACTGCGGTCGAGGTCGGTGAGGTTCAGTTCAAACTTGTAAGTGGTGGAAGGCTGGGCCATGAACGGGCTTCTTGATACGAGGAAAGTCGGCAAGTCTAACCGATGCGGTAGGCAATCATCGAATTGATGGCGATCAACTTGGGGCGCCTGACGGCCGGCTATGTTAAAACGCTGTATACGCTCAGCCTTGTCCTACAGGATTCTGTATGCCGTTCGCCAATAAACCGCTCAGCGGTGTGAAAGTCATTGAATTGGGTACGTTGATTGCCGGGCCATTTGCCTCGCGCATTTGCGGCGAGTTCGGCGCCGAAGTGATCAAGATCGAATCGCCGGACGGCGGTGATCCGCTGCGCAAATGGCGCAAGTTGTACGAAGGCACGTCCTTGTGGTGGTTTGTTCAGGCGCGCAACAAGAAGTCGCTGACGCTGAACCTCAAACACCCTGACGGTTTGGCCATCCTGAAAAAACTGCTCTCTGAAGCCGACATCCTGATTGAGAACTTCCGCCCGGGCGTATTGGAAAAACTCGGTCTGAGCTGGGAAACCCTGCACGCCTTGAACCCGAAACTGGTGATGGTGCGCCTCTCCGGTTTTGGTCAGACCGGGCCGATGAAGGATCAACCGGGTTTCGGAGCCGTGGGCGAATCCATGGGTGGCTTGCGCTACATCACCGGTTTCGAGGATCGGCCGCCGGTGCGCACCGGTATCTCCATCGGCGATTCGATTGCGGCGCTGTGGGGCGTGATCGGCGCGCTGATGGCGCTGCGTCATCGTGAGGTCAACGGTGGTTTGGGCCAAGTGGTCGATGTCGCACTGTATGAAGCAATCTTCGCCATGATGGAAAGCATGGTGCCGGAGTTCGATGTGTTCGGTTTCATCCGCGAGCGCACCGGCAACATCATGCCCGGCATCACGCCCTCCTCGATCCACACCAGCGCCGACGGCAAGCATGTGCAGATCGGCGCCAACGGCGATGCGATTTTCAAGCGTTTCATGCTGACCATCGGCCGTGAAGATCTGGCCAACGACCCAATGCTGACCAGCAACGACGGGCGCGACAGTCGACGTGACGAGTTGTATGGCGTAATTGATCGCTGGGTCAATTCGCTGCCACTGCAGACCGTGCTGGATCTACTCAATCAGGCCGACGTGCCGGTCAGCCGGATTTTCAGCGCCGAGGACATGTTCACCGACCCACAATACCTGGCCCGGGAAATGTTCCTGCACGCCAAATTGCCGGATGGCAAACCCTTCAAGATGCCCGGCATCGTGCCGAAACTCTCAGAGACACCGGGCTCCTCCGAATGGGTCGGGCCGCAGCTCGGTGAACACAATGCGCAGGTACTCCACGATCTTGGCTACGACGAGAAGCAGATCGCCCGACTGCGTGAAGACGGAGCCATTTGAGCTGAAACGCCTGCAGATATCCGACTCCCCAAACGCCCTCCACTGGTGGACGTGGCGGCTGTTCGGCCTGTTGTTTCTGCTGGCCCTGCCAGCCTGGGCACAGGCAAAACCGACCTTGATCTGGTTACTGCGCGATCTGCCGCCACTGACCATTTTTGAAGGTCCGAAAAAGGGTCAGGGGGTCATCGACCACTTGATGCCGATGCTTATCGCCGGCATGCCGCAATACGAACACACGCTGATGCGGGTCAACCGCGCCCGGGGCATGCAGATGCTTCAAAACGCAACCTTCACGTGCGACCCGTCGCTGATGTGGAGCAAGGAGCGGGCGCAATGGATCGCTTTTTCCATCCCGGCGTTCCGCGCTGTCAGCAATGGGCTGGTGGTGCGCCAGAAAGATCACGACGTATTGGCGCCTTTTCTGGTGGACGGTGAGGTCGATCTGACCGCGCTCCTGGCCAATGGCGAAGAAAAGATCGGCGTCGTGGCGGGGCGCAGTTACGGTGAGTTGGTCGACAATTTGCTGCGCCAGGCCCCGAAGGATGCACTGACCGCTCATTACGGCAACGACGCCCTGAACAGTCTGCTGCTGATGCAGCGCCTCGGTCGGTTGCAGGTGGTGTTGGGATACTGGCCGGAGATCCGTTATCAGGCTCAACTGGCGCACATTGCCGAAGACGAATTGCGCTTCTATCCGATTCGCGACAACGGCAAATATCTTTCGGGTTACATCGGCTGCTCTGACACGCCTCAGGGACGCCAGGCGATCACCGAGATCAACCAGTTGCTGCGCACCCTGCCCCACGATTTATTAAACCAGCGCTACGCTGACTGGCTCGATCCTGAGATGCGCACCGATTACGTCGAACAGGCCCGAAGGTTTTTCGAACATCAATCGGCGCATTGAATAAATTGCGGACAAAAGAAACCCCGAGAAGTGGGGAGACGACTCGGGGTTAAACGTGGCCTACATAAAGGCCAGTAGCAGCAAGCGACAAGCACCGGAGCACAATGCTTGATCTTGCTGTTACGGGGTCTGACTGACAGGAATGCAGGAAGGTTCCCACAAAAGACATTTCATTTTTCAAACCGCCGGACGCTTATCCAGAGCTGCATTGCGCAAGGCCGCGATCACGCAGGGTTCCAAGCGTCCTTCGGCAATCAGGATGTCACGGTGCAGGCCGTCGACAACATCGGTCAACTGACGCTTGTCGGTCAGTTGCGCCTGATTGAATTCACGTTCCACCACAATCGCGCCGCTGCTGTTCTTCAAGCTCACCAGGCATTCGCCATGAGCACCGTTTGGAGACAACGAAACCTGATACGGGCTCAGAGCCTCACCGAGCAATAGACTGATACTTTCCATCTCGATCTCCACTCAATAGTCCGAAAACATTGTGTCTGGGGCATGTCTACAATAAATGACAATCGGCCCGAGAAGAAAGTTCTGTATTCCGGTCGCAAGCATTGGAGTGTCACCGGTCTGTCAGAGCATGCACGGCGAAGATGACAGAAAAAAAACCGTACGCATCAAACCTCGGCGGGTTGCAGGGGGGCGATCAGGTAACTGTCCAGCAAACCTCGCATCAATACTGCCGATACCGGCGTTTGCAGACGTCCCAACAGTCGCAGTCGGTGAGTGCTCAACAACGGCCCGAGATCGTTCAGCAGACTCGGTGCGACCGCGCCCAATAGAATCAGCGCACGTGCCTCACGCTGCACCGCCAGATGCTGGATCAACGCCAGGCCATGGCCGCCCTTGAGCTGTGGATCGCAAATGGCGATATCGACCGCACCACGATGATCCAGCGAACACAACGCCGAGGCCAGCGACGGCGCGGTGAGTACGTTATAGATGCCGATGGCATTGAGCATTTGATGCAATGCCATCATCTGAAACGGATCGGGTTCAAGAATCAGGACTTTAAGCGAGCGCATGGGCGACCTCTGGGACGACAATCGCGGATTCACACCGCATTTATCGTCCACTCTAGGGCAGCCCTCTTAAGCCTCCCATCGGAAAAGTAGCCGCGTCTTATAGGACATTTCCGATCTTCAGTGCTGACATCGGCACCCGCTTTCCTTCCGACGCTGGGTTATGTCCGTCCAGCCACCCAGCAAACCACGCAGATTGCCGTCGGCACTGTAGAACGGCACCGTCCACTGATAGACCTCGCGGCGACCGTTCTTGAGCTGCAAATAGCGCTTGCTGAAGCGCGACTTGCGCGTGCGCAACTGCACCATGAACTCGTTGTGCAGCATCAGCGCTGTCGCTTCGGGCAACGCATCGATCTCGATCAACAGCCGCCCCTGAATCTGATCCAGCCGAACCGAAAGCGCCTCCTCGTAACTGCGGTTGCACATGATCAAACATCCTTGCAGATCACGAACGAATATCGGATCGGGCATGGAGTCGATCAGCGCATGTTGAAAAGCCAATTGATCGCCAAGGCTTTTCTCGGCTGCGCGCCGTTGCTTTATCACCACCGTCAGCCGTCGGTTCCACACCAGCGAGAGCAGGCCGAATATGCCAGCGACTACCGCTGCCCAACAGCCCCACTCAATTATCCGCTGCCAAAGCGAGGGCGACGGAGCCGGGGATATACCCTCCAGCCATTTCAGGCGAATGGCGCGCAGTTCGGCCGCGGGAAACGCCTCCAGCGCCTTGTTGAGAATACTCAAGAGTTCGGGCATGCCTTTGCGTACCGCCAAGTGCTCAGCCTCCCACTTGCCCTCCACCAGAGCACCGACCTTGAGCAGCCCCAATGGATAAAGCTGCGCACCGATTTCGTTTTCGATGGTTGCGTAGGCCTCACCGCTCTCGACCAGTGCCCGCGCTTCGGCGTAGGTCTTGACCGAGCGGATCTGGATGGATGGGTACTCGCGGCGGATCACATCCTCGAGAGCATGCCGGGCTGGTAGCACCAGCACACGCGTGGCCAGTTGCTCCAGAGACTCGACCGATGGCGCTCCGGCGCGGCCGACAAACACCCACCCTGCGCCGCCAAATGCATGACTGAAATCCAGAAACACTTTGCGCTCATCGCTCATGGCCAGGGTGGTACTCATGTCCGCCTGCCCACTCTCGAGGCGCTCGAGCATCTGATCGGTGGAAAACGACTCGTGATGCTCAAACCGAAGCCCGGTCATCGCAGTGACGCGCTTGAGCACATCAATGTTCAGACCGCTCCAGTGCCCATGTTCATCCTGAAACAGATACAACGGGTACTGCACCGACGCCACCGTCACCTTGGGGTTGTCGCGAATCCATTGGCGCTCGCGGGCGTCCAGCTCGACAGGCTGGACGCCAGGCAAGTCGGCGTTTTCATGCAGTGCCAGTTGCGCCGCCACACTGCCGCGCACCAGTCCCATCACTGCGAAAAAGACCAGGCAAACCAGTGCCGGTTTCAAACCTCTATAAAACAGCATTGCCACATCCTTCGTGATCGACTCACCCGTCCTTCGTGGGTGAAAACCCGAACAGTGTGGCAGTAGAAACAAAAAAGCCCGTCAGGAGACGGGCTTCAAAATGTGACAGCTTTCGCGGGCTTAAAGTGGCTTGCCGCGGTTGCCATGCTGGCTGACAAAGGCCTGCACGGCTTTCAGGTCGTTCGGCAGAACGGTGCAGCGCTCATTTCGCTCAAACAAATCAGAAAGATGTGCAGGTAGCTCGAGAGCTTTTCCTACACCGGCCTTCTCCACCGCGTCCGGGAATTTCACCGGATGGGCAGTGCCCAAAATGACCATCGGAATGTCCAGGCTGCGACGGCACTCGCGCGCGGCTTTGACACCGATGGCCGTGTGCGGATCCAGCAGTTCACCGGTCTGCTCGTAAACTTCGGCAATGGTTTCACAGGTCTGCGCATCGTCGACGGCCAACGAGTCGAACAGTTTGCGGGCTTCGGTCCAGCGCTCTTGTTCGACGCTGAAACCACCGCCCTGCTTGAATGAGTCCATCAGCCCGGCAATCGCTGCTCCGTTGCGACCGTGCAGGTCGAACAGCAGGCGCTCGAAGTTCGACGAGACCATGATGTCCATCGACGGCGACAATGTCGCGTGCAGGGTTTCCTTGACGTACTGGTTACCGCTCATGAAGCGGTGCAGGATGTCGTTGCGGTTGGTGGCGACGATCAACTGGTTGATCGGCAGGCCCATGTTGCGCGCCAGGTAACCGGCGAAGATGTCGCCGAAGTTGCCGGTCGGCACCGAGAACGACACCGAACGCGCCGGGCCGCCCAACTGCAGGGAGGCGTGGAAGTAGTAGACGATCTGGGCCATGATCCGCGCCCAGTTGATCGAGTTCACTGCCACCAGACGCGTGCCTTTGAGGAAGCTCTGGTCGGCGAAGCTGGCCTTGACCATTTCCTGGCAGTCGTCGAAGTTGCCTTCAATAGCGATGTTGTGGATGTTCTCGCCGAAAATCGTCGTCATCTGGCGACGCTGCACTTCGGACACACGGTTGTGCGGGTGCAGGATGAAGATGTCGACGTTTTCGCAGTGCTTGCAGCCTTCAATGGCAGCCGAACCGGTATCACCCGAGGTGGCACCGACGATCACCACGCGCTCGCCGCGCTTTTCCAGCACGTAGTCGAGCAGACGACCGAGCAATTGCAGGGCAAAGTCCTTGAACGCCAGGGTTGGGCCGTGGAACAGCTCCAGCACCCATTCGTTGCCGTTCAGTTGACGCAGCGGCGCGACGGCACTGTGCGAGAACACGCCGTAGGTTTCTTCAAGAATCTTTTTGAAATCGGCGTCCGGAATGCTGCCGGTCACGAAAGGTCGCATAACCCGGAAGGCCAGCTCGTGATACGGCAGGCCAGCCCAGGAAGCGATTTCTTCCTGCGTGAAACGTGGCAGGACTTCCGGGACGTACAGACCGCCATCAGTGGCGAGACCTGCCAGCAGGACGTCTTCGAAATTCAGGGCCGGTGCCTGGCCGCGGGTACTGATATAACGCATGAGGGCAAACCTTCGGTTTGAGCTGCAAGCTTCAAGCTACAAGCTGCAAGAAAAAGCCGAACCGCTTTGTCTTGCCGCTTGTGGCTTGCCGCTTGTAGCTGCTGTTAATTCAAGTGTTCGACACGGATCCGCACAACCGGACCGTCTACGCCGGCCAGGGCCTCGAGAGCGGCGATCGCATCGTTGATCCGCTGTTCCACCACTCGGTGGGTCAGCAGGATCATTGGCACCAGACCGTCGTGTTCCTCGACTTCCTTCTGCATGATCGACTCGATGTTGATGCCACGCTCCGAGAGGATGCTCGCCACCTGAGCGAGAACGCCCGGATGGTCCTTGGCCTGAATGCGCAGGTAGTAGGCGCTTTCGCAGGCTTCGATCGGCAGGATCGGATGGGCCGACAGCGAATCCGGCTGGAAGGCCAGATGCGGTACGCGGTTTTCCGGGTCGGAGGTCATGGCGCGAACCACGTCCACGAGGTCGGCGATCACTGATGAAGCCGTCGGCTCCATGCCAGCGCCAGCACCGTAGAACAGGGTCGAACCGGCGGCGTCACCGTTGACCATCACCGCGTTCATCACGCCGTTGACGTTAGCGATCAGACGATCGGCCGGGATCAGCGTCGGGTGTACGCGCAACTCAATGCCGGCGTCAGTGCTGCGCGCCACGCCGAGGTGCTTGATGCGATAGCCCAGCGCTTCGGCGTAGTTGACGTCAGCCGTGGTCAGCTTGGTGATGCCTTCGGTGTAAGCCTTGTCGAATTGCAGCGGAATGCCGAACGCGATGGAGGCCAGAATCGTCAGCTTGTGCGCCGCGTCGATGCCTTCAACGTCGAAGGTCGGATCGGCTTCGGCGTAACCCAGTGCCTGAGCTTCGGCCAGCACGTCTTCGAAGGTGCGACCCTTCTCACGCATCTCGGTGAGGATGAAGTTGCCCGTGCCGTTGATGATCCCGGCGACCCAGTTGATGCGGTTGGCGGACAGGCCTTCACGGATCGCCTTGATCACCGGAATGCCACCGGCCACTGCCGCTTCGAACGCCACGATCACGCCTTTCTCGCGTGCCTTGGCGAAAATTTCATTACCGTGAACGGCAATCAGAGCCTTGTTCGCGGTGACCACATGCTTGCCATTCTCGATGGCCTTGAGTACCAGCTCGCGGGCAACGGTGTAGCCGCCCATCAGCTCTATGACGATGTCGATCTCAGGGTTCGTGGCCACTTCGAAGACATCGTTGGTAATCGCAATACCGGTCGTCTGGAACTGAGGCTTTGGCGTGCGCATGGCAATTTGTGCCACTTCGATCCCACGCCCGGCACGACGAGCAATTTCCTCGGCGTTGCGCTGAAGTACGTTGAAGGTTCCGCCACCGACGGTCCCTAACCCACAGATGCCTACTTTGACCGGATTCACTGTGAACTCCCCATAAAACGGCCGACGCAGGGTCGGCCGGATAACAACCGCGTGCTCGCGGCTCTCTATTAATGGCCCGGCGATGCTACCACCGGACCATGATCGTCAAAGGCTGACCGTGACGATGCGAATTACTTGGCGCCCAGCGCCAGTTTGGCGACTTGTGGCGCCGGCTGATAGCCCGGAATGACTTGTCCGTCGGCCAAAACGATGGCCGGTGTGCCGTTCACGCCAATCGACTGACCGAGCGCGAACTGTTTGGAAACCGGGTTCTCGCACTTGGCGGCCTTGATTTCCTTGCCATCGACCATTTTGTCCATGGCGGCTTTCTTGTCTTTGGAGCACCACACGGCTTGCAGTTGCTCGTCACCCGGCGAACCGAGGCCCTGACGCGGGAACGCCACATAACGCACTTCGATACCGCGCTTGTTCAGCTCAGGCACTTCGGCGTGCAGTTTGTGGCAGTACGGGCAGGTGGTGTCGGTGAATACGGTGATGTGCGATTTGGTTTCACCCACGGCCGGGTAAACCACGGTTTCGGCAACCGGAATGGCGTTGACCAGTTTGGACACGCCCAGACGTTCGGCCTTCTCGGTCAGGTTGACCGGTTTGCCGTCCTTGAGCTGGAACAGATAGCCCTGAACGATGTACTGGCCGTCGGCGCTCGCGTACAGCACGCGGCTGCCCTTGAGCTTGACTTCATACATGCCTGGCAGCGGGCTGGCGTTGATGCTTTCTACCGGAACCTCGAGTTCGAGTTTTTCGAGGCTTTGACGAATTGCCTTGTTGGCCGCGTCATCGGCGACGGCAAAGGTACTGACCAACGCAATGGCTGCGGCGGCGAAAATCTGGGTCAGACGCATGAGAACTCCTGAAGGCGGACAAATGGATCGATCAGAACGCCCGTGCCGAAACACCGGGTCATAACCGTCCACCGTGCAAACCGGCAAAGCCTAACACATAAGGCCACGGTGGCCGAATGCGCCTGTCACAACACTTGTGGCCACGTTGATCAGCCTCTGGGGTGGTGCTTGGCGTGCAGGTCCTGCAAGCGTGCCCGGGCGACGTGGGTGTAGATCTGGGTGGTCGAGAGATCGCTGTGCCCGAGCAACATCTGCACCACGCGCAAGTCCGCGCCATGGTTGAGCAAATGCGTGGCGAACGCATGGCGCAAGGTGTGCGGCGACAGCGACTTGCCGATCCCGGCGACCTTGGCCTGATGCTTGATTCGGTGCCAGAACGTCTGGCGAGTCATCTGCTCACCCCGCTGACTGGGGAACAGCACGTCACTGGGCCGGCCGCCGAGCAGCTCGCTGCGACCGTCACGCATATAACGCTCGACCCAGACAATCGCCTCCTCGCCCATCGGCACCAGCCGCTCCTTGCTGCCCTTGCCCATCACCCGCAGCACGCCCTGACGCAGGTTGACCTGTTCGAGCGTCAGACTGATCAACTCGGTGACCCGCAGACCACAGGCGTAAAGCACCTCAAGCATGGCGCGGTCGCGCTGACCGATGGCTTCGCTCAGATCCGGCGCTTTGAGCAGCGCCTCGACGTCGGCTTCCGACAGTGACTTGGGCAGCGGCCTACCCAGCTGGGGCATGTCGATGCGTAACGTCGGGTCAACGGTGATGATCTTTTCTCGCAGCAAATACCGATAAAAGCCACGCACGCCGGAGAGAAATCTGGCGGTAGAGCGTGGCTTGTAGTTTTGCTCCAGGCGCCAGGACAGATGATCGAGAATGAGTTCGCGACCGGCGTTGATCAGCTCCAGGTTCTTTTCCTGCAGCCAGCCGTTGAATAGCGCCAGATCACTGCGGTAGGCGTCGCGAGTGTTGTCGGACAGGCCTTTTTCAAGCCACAAAGCGTCGAGGAATTGGTCAATCTGCGGATGGTCGATGGCAGGCATGGGCGCTCAAGGCATGCAGTCTCAAAGAATGCACGCAAATGAAGAGTGAACTGTAGGAATGGGCGCTAGTCTTTCATAGCCCGCCATTTCAAGGAACAGGGAGCTTCAATGAACGAACAGCAAATCCTAATGGCGTTTGGCGCAATTGGAGCGGCGGCGCTGGGGTGCCAGTGGCTGGCCTGGCGCTTGAAACTGCCGGCAATTTTGTTTCTGTTGCTGACCGGCATTCTGGTCGGCCCGGTGCTGGGCTGGCTTGATCCACAGGAAATGTTCGGCCCCCTGTTGATGCCGCTGGTGTCGCTGGCAGTGGCGTTGATCCTGTTCGAGGGCAGCCTGACCCTGCATCTGTCGGAATGGCGCGAGATTGGTAGCGTCGTCCACCGACTGGTGACCATCGGTGCGATCTCGACCTGGATCGTCATCGCGGTCGCGACCCACTTTCTGCTCGGATTCGACTGGATGCTGGCCATTCTCTTCGGCAGCCTGACCCTGGTGACCGGGCCTACGGTGATCGTACCCATGCTGCGTGTGGTGCGCCCGAAAGCCTCTATTGCCAACATTCTGCGCTGGGAAGGGATCGTCATCGATCCGTTCGGCGCCCTGCTCGCCGTTGTGGTCTACAGCTTCATCATCGCCAGTGCCGAGGGGCATGGCCTCAAGCAGAGCCTGTTCACTTTCGGCGGCGTCATTTTGTGCGGCGCGGTGTTCGGGATCGTCGGTGGCTGGGTGCTGGGCACGGTCATTCGTCGGCAATGGCTGCCCGAGTACCTGCATAACCTCGCCTCGTTGGCGGCAGTGCTGGGGATTTTCATTGCGTCCAACGAGGTCATGCACGAGTCCGGCCTGCTGGCGGTGACGCTGATGGGCATGTGGCTGGCCAACATGAAGGGCGTGGATGTGCGGCACATTCTGCACTTCAAGGAAAACCTCAGCGTGCTGCTGATTTCCGGGTTGTTCATTCTGCTGGCAGCGCGTCTGGACCTTTACGCCCTGATCGGATTGGGGCCGCTGGTGTTGATTCTGTTGCTGGTGATTCAACTGATGGCCCGGCCGCTGAACGTGCTGCTCAGCACCGCCGGTTCCAGCCTCAGTTGGCGTGAGCGGGCGCTGTTGTGCTGGATTGCCCCACGGGGAATAGTGGCGGCGGCGGTGTCGGCGATTTTCGCGATTCGCCTCCACGAAGCCGGACATGAAGGTGCGCTGCTGCTGGTGCCGCTGACCTTTGCGGTGATCATCGGCACGGTGGTCCTGCAAAGTGCCACTGCGCGCCCCCTTGCCCGACTATTGAAGGTCGCCGAGCCGGCCCCCAGCGGTTTTTTGATCGTTGGCGCGAATGCTCCGGCGCGGGAGTTGGGCAAGTCGCTGCAACAACTCGGCAGCCGGGTTTTGCTGACCGATTCGAGCTGGGAAAACATTCGTGCCGCACGCATGGAAGGCATACCGACGTACTTTGGCAACCCGGCGTCGCAACATGCCGATGCGCATCTGGATCTGGTCGGGCTGGGGCACTTGCTGGCGCTGTCGCCGTCAGGAGAACTCAACACCCTGGCGGCAATGCGCTTTCGCCATGACTTCGGGCATCAGCGCCTTTTCGGATTGGCGAGCGGTCATGAAAGCCGCCGCAGCGATAAGCATCGGGCGAGTCTGGAGCACCGTGGTAATCAGTTGGGCAGTGAGGCTCTCACTTACGCGAAACTGGCCAGTCGGCTGAGTCAGGGTGCCGAGTTGTACAGCACGACGCTGACGGATGGGTTTGGCTGGGATGATTACCGCGCGCTGCATGGTAATCGGGCAACGTTGCTGTTCATGCGCGATGACAGTGGCTGGGTGCATGTGGTGACGCCGGAGACTACGGTGAAGCCGGGATCCGGGTGGACAGTGTTGGCTCTGATTCAGCCTGAGATCAGCGGCGCCTGACCTGAAGTCTTCGCGAGCAGGCTCGCTCCCACAGGTTGTGTGCCGGACATGAATTTTGTGTTTACCCTGATCACTGTGGGAGCGAGCCTGCTCGCGAATGACGCGACTCAGTTCTGGATCAGGCAGCAAACCCTGGCAGCACCGGCACCGGCCGCTTGTCATCATCAATTGCCACAAAGCTGAACTGACCATGAATCGCTTTCTCGCGACCGTCGCAGCTCATGCTCTCGACAAACACTTCCACTTCGACCTTGAGGCTGGTGTTGCCGACCTTGATCACTTTCCCTACCAGCTCAACGATGGAGCCCGCCGGGATTGCATGATTGAAGTCGATGCGGTCAGTGGACACGGTCACCAGCGGCAAGCGGCAGAAACGCGTGGCGGTGATGAACGACACTTCATCCATCCATGCCAGCGCAGTGCCGCCGAACAGGGTGTTGTGATGATTGGTGGTCGGCGGAAAGACGGCTTTGGTGACGCGGGTCACCGAGAGTTCGGTGCGGCGTTCGATTTCCTGGTCGCGGGGGGTCATTACTTACTGCTCGTGATTGCTGGGCTTCCGGTAAAACCAAGATCAAAAGATCGCAGCCTTCGGCAGCTCCTACAGGGGGATTTGGTGAATTTCGGACAACAAAAAAGCAGCCCGAAGGCTGCTTTTTTCTGCATCGGAAGCTGGACTTAAGCCAGTTTTTCCTTGATGCGAGCTGCTTTGCCCGACAGGTCGCGCAGGTAGTACAGCTTGGCTTTACGTACGTCACCGCGACGTTTAACAGCCATGCTGTCGATCTGCGGGGAGTAGGTCTGGAAAGTACGTTCTACGCCAACACCGTTGGAGATTTTACGTACGGTGAACGCACTGTTCACGCCGCGGTTACGCTTGGCGATTACAACGCCTTCGAACGCTTGCAGACGGGAACGATCGCCTTCCTTCACTTTCACCTGAACGACAATGGTGTCGCCTGGGGCAAAGGTAGGGATTTCTTTGGTCATCTGCTCTGCTTCGAGTGCAAGGATGATTTTGTTGGTCATGCTGTGCTCCTAAGGTAAATCAACTGATCTACCATCGATACGTTGTTAACTATCGTCCCGCTCGCGGATATATTCCTCGAGCAGCTTCTTCTCTTCTCCAGAAAGCGAGCGGCTTTCCAGAAGATCGGCGCGTCGTTCATAGGTCCTACCAAGGGACTGCTGTAAACGCCAACGCCGGATATGCGCGTGATTGCCACTTAGCAACACGTCGGGAACACGCTGATCCGCATACACCTCAGGTCGGGTGTAGTGCGGGCAATCCAGCAAACCATCCGTAAAGGAATCTTCCTCAGCGGAGTCCGCATGCCCTAAAGCTCCAGGCAGCAGCCGTGTAACCGCATCGATCAGGACCATGGCCGGCAGCTCACCGCCAGACAGTACATAGTCGCCAATCGACCACTCTTCATCGACATGAGCCTCAATAAAGCGCTCGTCAATGCCTTCATAGCGGCCGGCAATCAGGATCAATGCATCCGATTGTGCCAACTCGCGTACCGCCGACTGATTCAGTTGACGGCCTTGGGGGGACAGGTAAATAACCTTCGCCTCCTCCCCGGCTGCTGCCTTGGCCTGAGCCAGCGCATCTTCCAGGGGCTTGATCTTCATCACCATGCCCGGACCACCGCCAAACGGGCGATCGTCCACAGTGTGATGCCGATCCGTCGTGTAATCTCGCGGATTCCAACAGGTCAGCTGCAAGAGCCCCTGTTTGACCGCACGACTGGTGATGCCGTAGTCGCCAATGGCGGAAAACATCTCGGGAAACAAACTGATCACTTCTACGCGCAAGTTAGCCACGCTTAGAAGTCCGCGTCCCAATCCACCTTCATCTCGCCCGCTGCGAGGTCGACTGCCAACACGCATTGCTCCGTATAGGGCAACAGGCGTTCGCGATCATCCAGGCTGCCAGCGCAAGGCTTGACTACCATTACATCATTGGCGCCGGTTTCCAGAAGATGATCGATTTTCCCGAGCAGTTGGCCCAGTTGATCAATAACCTTCAGACCTTCGAGTTGGTACCAGTAGTACTCACCGTCGGTCAATTCAGCGAACATGTTGCGCGGCACGCAGATCTCGTAACCGGCCAGAAGACGAGCTTCTTCACGATCATCAAGATCCTTGAGCTTTGCGACCAGGAACTTATCGCTCCCGCGTCCACTGACCAGCTCGACCTGTTTGACATTGCCTTCGCGCTTGAGCGTCCAGGTTTTGTACTGCAACAGGTTTTCAGTCGGATCAGTAAAGGAATAAACCTTCACTTCGCCGCGAACGCCATGAACAGAATAAATTTTGCCAATAACGATCAAATCATCAGCAACAGCAGGCGTCGCGTTCATATTGCTCAGGCCGCAGCCTTGGCAGTTTCCTTCAACAACTGAGCAACGCGCTCAGAAGGTTGTGCACCAACGCTCAGCCAGTAGGCTACGCGCTCTTGGTTCACGGACAGACGGATTTCCTGACCACGGGCAACAGGGTTGAAGAAACCAACCTGTTCTTTGTGGGAGCCGTCACGCGGGTTACGCGAGTCGGTTACGGTCAGGTGGTAAAACGGGCGCTTTTTGGAGCCGCCAAGGGCAAGACGGATTGTTAGCATGTGAACATCGTTCCTGTAGTCGGTGCTGCAAATCTAAATGCACAGCGGGCATAGGTGCCCGAAAGGCCGCATATTCTAAGGAATATCCGGACTTTTGCAAATGACTTTTTCCGGCGCCTATGGCATGCCGTGCAGATTTGCATATAGAGCCGTCGTTTAAAACGGCCAGTCAGCTCCCGCCAAGCGCGGGTTTGCTGTTGATCCCGCATCCTTGCGGGGCCTGCGCCGGTGCGACGACCGGCCAGTTTTTTACATTTTTGGCATGCCGCCGCCGGGCAACATACCGCCCATGCCGCGCATCATTTTCGCCATTCCGCCTTTGGCGGTGAATTTCTTCATCATCTTCTGCATCTGCTTGTGCTGCTTGATCAAGCGGCCGATGTCCTGCACCTGAGTGCCGGAACCCATGGCGATCCGGCGTTTGCGCGAACCGCTGATCAGCTCAGGGTCGCGGCGCTCGGCCGGGGTCATGGAGTTGATGATGGCTTCCATCTGCTTGAACTGCTTCTCTGCGGCGTTCTGGGCATTGCCCATTTGCGACAGGTTGACGCCGCCGATGCTCGGCAGTTTGTCCATGAGCCCACCGAGGCCGCCCATGTTTTTCATCTGTTGCAGCTGATCGCGGAAGTCTTCGAGATCGAAGCCCTTGCCCTTCTTCAGCTTTTTCGCAAGCTTGTCGGCTTTGTCTTTGTCGAGGGTCGCTTCAGCCTGTTCGATCAGGCTGAGCACGTCGCCCATGCCGAGAATCCGCGAAGCGATACGCTCAGGATGGAACGGATCGAGCGCTTCGCTCTTCTCGCCCATACCGATGAACTTGATCGGTTTGCCGGTGATGGCGCGCACCGACAGGGCGGCACCACCACGTGCATCGCCGTCGACCTTGGTCAGGATCACACCGGTCAGCGGCAGTGCATCACCGAAGGCCTTGGCCGTGTTGGCGGCGTCCTGACCGGTCATGGCATCGACCACGAAGAGGGTTTCGACCGGGTTGATCGCGGCGTGCAGCGCCTTGATCTCGCCCATCATCTCTTCGTCGATGTGCAGACGACCGGCGGTGTCGACGATGACCACATCAATAAACTTGAGCTTTGCTTCTTTAATAGCGGCTCTGGCGATGTCGACCGGCTTCTGGCTCAGGTCGGACGGGAAGAAGGTCACACCGACTTCACCGGCCAGCATTTCCAGCTGCTTGATCGCTGCCGGGCGGTAAACGTCCGCCGACACGACCATGACCGACTTCTTCTTGCGTTCTTTAAGGAAGCGCGCAAGTTTACCGGCGGTGGTGGTTTTACCCGCCCCCTGCAGACCGGCCATCAGAATGACGGCGGGCGGCACGGCGCTCAGGTTCAAGTCTTCGTTGGCTGCGCCCATCAGGCTTTCGAGCTCGGCCTGGACGATCTTCACGAACGCCTGGCCCGGCGTCAGGCTGCGCGACACCTCGGTGCCGACAGCGCGCTCCTTGACCGAATTGACGAAGTCCTTGACCACCGGCAGGGCGACGTCGGCTTCGAGCAACGCCATGCGCACTTCACGCAGGGTGTCTTTGATATTGTCTTCAGTCAGCTTCGCCTTGCCGGTGACATGGCGCAGCGTCTGTGAGAGACGGTCGGTTAAGTTTTCAAACATTGCGCGATCCTTTCAGGCCCTGTGTAGACCGGGATAATGGCGGCCCAGACCGGAATCAACATGTGCTCGGCGAGCCTGCGGCGTGGGCAGGTCGCGGATTATAGCGAAGACTGCGTCTGGCGGACACCTCGCTGTCAGCTTCCTGAGTCTTTCGTGTCATGGGGGTTCTATGCCAAACTCAGCGCCTTTCGGGCTTGCCTAACAGGATTTATGCTCCCCTTGTCACCCAGTTTGCTGACTACCCTCGCCGCCGCCCTTCTATACGCCGCTGCGACTATTTATCAGAGCACTCGTCTGGCCACCGGAGCCAAGGCGAACAAGCGCCTGCTGGTTACGCTCGGCGTCCTCGCCGTGGTGGCTCACAGCGCCAGCCTGCTCACTCATTTGCTGACCCCGATCGGTCTGGGCCTGGATTTCTTCAGTGCCTCCAGCCTTATCGCGGCGGCAGTGATCGCCCTGACGCTGCTCGCCTGCTCGCGGATTCCGGTCGAGAACCTGCTGGTGTTGCTGTTCCCGCTGGGTGCGATCACCGTGTTGCTGGCGCAATTCGCGCCGACCGGCACGGTGCAGATCATCGATGAAGAGCCGGGTATCCTCGCGCACATTCTATTGTCGATCCTCGCCTACGGCATGTTCACCATCGCGGTGTTCCAGGCCTTGCTGCTGCTGGTGCAAGACCACCAGCTCAAGCACAAGCACCCTTCCGGGCTGATCAAGAACTTCCCGCCGCTGCAAACCATGGAAAGCCTGCTGTTCGGTTTCCTCTGGGCCGGCTGGACGCTGCTGTCGCTGTCGCTGATCTCCGGCTGGCTGTTCGTCGAGAACCTGTTCGCCCAGCATCTGGTGCACAAGACCCTGCTGGCGTGCCTGGCCTGGATCGTTTTCAGTGTGCTGTTGTGGGGCCGTAATCGTCTCGGATGGCGTGGCCACAAGGCGATTCGCTGGACCCTCGCCGGTTTCTGCCTGCTGATGTTGGCGTATTTCGGCAGCAAACTGGTTCGTGAATACATTCTGCACATCTGACGGGCGGCATAAATGGACGGTTTGCCCATAGGGCCGATGCTCGCGGTATTTGTCCTGCTGGTTTTATGGTCGGGGCTATTTACCGCCGTCGAAATCGCGCAGCAGCACCTGCTCGCACAACGCACCGCCTCACGCGCCAGCGATAAACCGCTGGCGAAGCTGAGCTTCCCGCTCGACAGCCTGATCCTCTGCAACACCCTGTGCCGTGCGCTCGCGGTGGTGATCGCCACACTGCTGGCGATTTTCCTCTGTGAAGAAAACGGCCCTTGGGCGGCGTGCCTGGGTGTCGGTGCGGTGTTGCTGGTGTTTGCCGATTACTTCCCGCGCACCATCGCCCGGCGTTATCCGGATGCCGTGCTGGCGTTTGGCAATTCGCTGCTGGCGGTGCCGTTGAAGATCATTTATCCCTTGGCGTGGCTGTTCAGCCGCATCAGCGCTTTGCTCCTGGCGCCGCTGGTGCGCAAAGCCCAGGTCGTGCAGCAAAGCGAAGACGATGAGCCGGTTGATCGTCACGCTGACCCGGAGCACCCGGTTCGCGCGCACCCGGTGTCGGGTATCCATGCGCTGGACAACATTACGGTCAACGACATTCTGGTGCCGCGCAGTGACGTCGACGGTATCAACCTCGACGACCCGATCGAAGAAATCATCGAACAACTGCGCAACACCAAGCGCACGCGCCTGCCGCTGTTCCACAGTGATATCAACCAGGTTGAAGCCGTGCTCAACACCCGGCAGATTCGTCACTTGCTGAACAATAACGACCTGACCCGCGAAGCACTGCTGGCCGCCAGTTACGAGCCGTACTTCGTGCCCGAAAGCACACCGCTGCAGCTGCAACTGCTCAACTTTCACAAGCAGCAGCGACGTCTGGGCATGGTGGTCGACGAGTACGGCGAAGTGCTCGGCATCGTCACGCTGGAAGACATTCTCGAAGAGATCGTCGGCGAATTCGAAAGCGAGCACAGCCTCGATAACCCGCACATTCACCCGCAAGCCGATGGCCGCATGATGATCGACGGCGCCGCCTCGATCCGTGAGTTGAACAAGTGCCTGGGCTGGCACTTGCCCAGCGATGGGCCGAAAACCCTCAATGGCCTGGTAACAGAGGCGCTGGAAACCATCCCGGAAAGCGCTGTTTGCCTGAAGATCGGCCGTTATCGGCTGGAGATTCTCGAGACCGAGGAGAACCGGGTGAGCAAGGTGCTGATCTGGCATACCTCTTCTGTACCTGCTCTGGTGCCTGCCAGATAGAAGATCAAAAGATCAAAAGATCGCAGACTTCGGCAGCTCCTAAAGGGGAACGTATTCCGAATGTGGGAACTGCCAAAGACTGCGATCTTTTGCTCTTGTTCAATCGTTAGCCACCTTCCTATAATCGAGCCGGCTTACCCAAGCCCTGCCGAACCTTGTGCTTACCCCGCACAAAACAGGTCTCGACCGTTTGCGCCTCACTCCGACGACTGTTCCTACTCGAAACAGCGCTCGCGCCTCATCCCACATCCCTGGGTGCTCGACCATAATAATTCGCTCCACCGGAGCTCATGACTGTCAGGGATCACCGCATGACTACCAGTACCGCTTTCAGCGAAACCGCACCTGCTCAACCGACCAACTCCGCCACCCGCGTGGCGACGGCGAGTTTTATCGGCACCGCGATCGAGTTCTACGACTTCTATGTCTACGCCACGGCTGCCGCACTGGTGATCGGGCCGGTGTTCTTTCCGCAAACGTCCGGCACCGCGCAGATGCTTTCGGCGTTCCTCACCTTTGGCATTGCCTTCCTCGCTCGACCATTGGGTTCGGCGCTGTTCGGTCACTTCGGTGATCGCATCGGGCGCAAATCAACGCTGGTCGCCTCACTGCTGTTAATGGGCGTCTGCACAACGCTGATTGGTGTGCTGCCGGGATACGACAGCATCGGGGCCTGGGCGCCGATTTTGTTGTGTGTGCTGCGCTTTGGTCAGGGCCTGGGATTGGGCGGTGAATGGGGTGGCGCCGCGCTGCTGGCCACGGAAAACGCGCCGAAAGGCAAACGAGCCTGGTTCGGCATGTTTCCGCAACTCGGCCCGTCGATTGGTTTTCTTGCAGCCAATGGTCTGTTCCTGACGCTCGCCATGACGCTGGATGACGAACAGTTCCGCAGCTGGGGCTGGCGCATTCCGTTTCTGCTCAGCGCAGCGCTGGTGATGGTCGGTCTGTACGTACGCCTGAAACTCCACGAAACGCCAGTGTTCGCCAATGCCATGGCGCGCCAGGAGCGGGTCAAGCTGCCGCTGGTCGAACTGTTCAGCCAATATTGGGCGCCGACCCTGTTGGGCGCGGCGGCGATGGTGGTGTGTTACGCGCTGTTCTATATCTCGACGGTGTTTTCCCTGAGCTACGGAGTGTCCACCCTGGGTTACAGCCGTGAGACGTTCCTGGGCCTGCTGTGTTTTGCCGTGTTGTTCATGGCCGCCGCGACGCCACTGTCAGCCTGGGCCAGCGACCGTTATGGACGCAAACCGGTGCTGATCATCGGCGGTGTACTGGCGATTCTTTCGGGGTTTCTGATGGAGCCGCTGCTGACCCAGGGTTCGACCTGGGGCGTGGCGCTGTTTCTGTGCATCGAACTGTTCTTGATGGGCGTGACGTTCGCACCGATGGGCGCGTTGTTGCCGGAGCTGTTCCCGACCCACGTGCGCTATACCGGCGCGTCGGCGGCGTACAACCTCGGCGGCATTGTCGGAGCCTCGGCGGCGCCGTTCTTTGCGCAGAAACTGGTGGCGATGGGCGGTTTGAGTTATGTCGGCGGGTATGTTTCGGGAGCGGCGGTGATCAGCTTGATCGCGGTGCTGTGTCTGAAGGAAACGAGGCATAACGATCTGAATCAGATTGCCTGACAAAAGATCAAAAGCTTCGCGAGCAGGCTCGCTCCCACAGGGTCCGTGCAGTACACAAAATTTGTGAATACAGCCGAAACTGTGGGAGCGAGCCTGCTCGCGAATGCCGCGCCTCGATCTTAGAGATCTACAACAACAGCCTGAGCAGCACGGGTCGCCTTGGCACGAGCAGCTTCGATCGACTCATCCCGCGCCAATGCCACGCCCATCCGACGCTGACCATTCACTTCAGGCTTGCCGAACAGACGCAGCGCCGTATCCGGCTCGCTCAGCGCAGCACCCAGATTGGCGAATGCAGTCTGGGTCGACTGTCCTTCCACCAGAATCACCGCCGAAGCCGATGGGCCGAACTGACGGATCAGCGGCACCGGCAAGCCCAGAATCGCGCGGGCATGCAGGGCGAACTGCGACAGGTCCTGGGAAATCAGGGTTACCAGGCCAGTGTCATGGGGACGCGGCGAAACTTCGCTGAACCACACCTGATCACCTTTGATGAACAGCTCGACGCCAAACAGACCACGGCCACCCAGCGCCTCGGTTACCGCTTTGGCAACACGCTCGGATTCCGCCAGCGCAACCGGGCTCATGGCTTGTGGCTGCCAGGATTCCTGATAGTCGCCCTTCTCCTGACGGTGACCGACCGGTGCGCAGAATGTTGTGCCACCGATGTGGCGCACGGTGAGCAAGGTGATTTCGTAGTCGAAATCGATGAAGCCTTCGATGATCACCCGACCTTTGCCGGCACGACCGCCCTCTTGGGCGTAGTCCCAGGCTTTCTGCACGTCATCGCTGCTGCGCAGCAGGCTCTGGCCTTTGCCCGACGAACTCATCACTGGTTTGACAACACATGGGAAACCCAGGTCTTCAACAGCTTTGCTGTAGTCCTCGAAGGTGTCGGCGAAGTGGTACGGCGAGGTCGGCAGGTCCAGCTCTTCGGCGGCCAGACGACGGATGCCTTCGCGGTTCATGGTCAATTGCGCAGCGCGAGCGGTCGGGATCACGGTGAAGCCTTCGGCTTCCAGTTCGACCAGGGTCGCGGTAGCGATGGCTTCGATTTCCGGCACGATGAAGTGCGGCTTCTCGGCTTCGATCACTGCACGCAGGGCGGCACCGTCGAGCATGTTGATCACGTGGCTGCGATGCGCGACCTGCATGGCCGGCGCGTTGGCATAGCGGTCGACGGCAATCACTTCAACACCCAAACGTTGCAGTTCGATCACCACTTCCTTGCCCAACTCACCACAGCCACACAGCAATACGCGGGTCGCGGTTGGCGACAATGGAGTTCCGATACGGGTCATCTCAGGTCCTCAAAGAAGCGGATCATCGAGGAAAGCGTCGCCATGCGCGCTTTCCATGGGGAGAAAGCGCGGCATTTTACATGAACCCGAGGGTTTGGCTTCAGCTGGCGACGGCCTGTTTGCGATCGCGCCAGGCCATGATCAACCAGACGGCGGTGACGCCGGCAAACTTCGAGACCAGCGCGGTGATGATCACCGGCGGCGTCAGGGCGTCGATCATGCCGAAAAAGATGAACGTATCGAGGGGAATGCTCAGCGCCGAACTGATCCACAACCGGTCGCGCAATGGGCGCTTGGTGATGCTGAACACCAGCCAGTCGATGCATTCGGAGACCGCGAACGCCGTGGCGCTGGCCAGAGCGATGGACGGATCAGACGTGACGTAGGACAACACCAGTGCCGCCAGCATGGCGACGATTGCGCCATGGCCGAATCGGGTTTGCACCATGTCACGCAGCACGAATACCAGACCGCCCCACGCCGACCAGATGATGTCCAGGTGTGGCGCGGTGGAGAAAGCAAAGTTGATGAGAACAACGCTGCTGATGTAGGCGATGAGGAAAATCATGGTGGCGACCTGTCAGATTGGCGCACAGGTTACTTTAGACACAGCAGAATCAAAAGATCGCAGCCTTCGGCAGCTCCTACAGGTTCAGTATTCATCCGCGCAATGGGCGGCGAACACGGCTAATGCAGGAGCTGCCGAAGGCTGCGATCTTTTGATCTTGAATTACTGGCCCGGCGTCTTACCTATCATCCAGACCAAGCCACTCGCCTTCGCGCGCTCATGACACAACCCCAACACCACCCGCCGCTCGTCGTTATTCATACGGCTCCAGCGCGTAATCTCCTCAACCGTACGCTGGCACCCGGTGCAAATATCAGCCTCATCCAGCGCACAAATATTCACGCACGGCGAGGCGACGGGTCTTTGCGGCGTCGTCATTCTTCCTGCTCAACCAGATCGCGGGCATAACGCTGAGAGTTGTGCACATAGTGGGCGGCGCTGGCTTCGAGCATTTTCTTCTGCGGCTCGGTCAGCTCACGCACGACTTTGCCCGGCGAACCCATGACCAGCGAGCCATCGGGAATTTCCTTGCCTTCACCAATCAGCGAATTGGCGCCGATGATGCAGTTTTTGCCGATCTTTGCGCCATTGAGAATCACCGCGTTGATGCCAATCAAGCTGTAATCGCCAACCGTACAGCCGTGCAACATGGCGTTATGGCCAATGGTCACACCGGTGCCGATGGTCAGGGGAAAGCCCATGTCGGTGTGCATCACCGTGCCGTCTTGCACGTTGCTGTTCTTGCCGATCAGGATCAGTTCGTTGTCGCCACGCAGTACGGCGTTGAACCAGACGTTGGCGCCCTCTTCCAGCTTGACCTTGCCCACCAGCACAGCGTTGGGGGCGACCCAGCTCTGTGGATGGGTCTCGACACGGGCGTCGCCCAAGCGGTATTTCATCTTGTTTTCCTCAGGGCTCACGGGTGGCCATTCGAACGATGGCTATGATTTCAGGTGTGGATAAAACTTTTAGGCGGCTGATGCAGGCTGATTTTCGCGTCATAGAGCAGATTGATCAACTCGACGATCATGATCGCCGTCAATCCCCAGATCTTGTACTCACCGAATCGATAGCTCGGCACATACCAACTGCGGCCCTGATAGTCGATGCGATGGGTGTGCTCACGGGGATCTGTACGGAAAAATTCCAGCGGGACGCTGAATACGGCGGCAATTTCTGCGTCGTTGGGCTGGTATTCGACAAAATCGGGGATGACGCCGACATAAGGCGTGACTTTGATGCCGTGCAGGGAGATCAGCGGACTGAGCGGACCGATCACTTCGACCAGTCCTGGCGGCAGACCGATTTCTTCTTCGGCTTCGCGTAAGGCTGTGAAGATCAGATCGGGGTCTTCCGGGTCGCGACGCCCGCCGGGGAACGCAACTTCGCCGCCGTGGGTGGAGAGGCCGCTGGCCCGCAGGGTGAGCACCAGTTCCGGCTCGTCACTGCGGGTGATCGGCACCAGAACGGCGGCCTCCGGAAAACGTTTGTCGGTCTCCAGCGTGCGCGGTGTGTGGTTGCTTACCCTATGCAGTAGCTCGTCCAGCATGAGTGTTCTCGATCTGTGCCTTACCCTGCATCATGCACCAATCATTGCAGCCGCCCAACCCCCTCAAGGGACCATGTCGCGAAACGACAACTTGCCGACCGACACCGCTGCACGCCAAGATAGGCGCAGCCTTCAGGAACCCAAGCATGAAATTTTGCAGCCATTGCGGTAACCCGGTGACCCAGCGCATTCCCGAGGGCGACTCGCGACTGCGATTTGTCTGTGACAGCTGTCAGACCATTCACTATCAAAACCCCAATATCGTCGCCGGCTGTGTCGCGACCAGGGGCACTAAAGTGCTGCTCTGTCGCCGCGCCATCGAGCCGCGCCTCGGTTACTGGACCCTGCCCGCCGGTTTCATGGAAAACGGCGAGACCATCGAGCAGGCCGCGATCCGCGAAACCGCCGAGGAAGCCTGCGCCCGGGTGCGCAACCTGAGCATCTATACCCTGATCGACGTGCCGCACATCAGCCAGGTGCATGTGTTCTTCCGCGCCGAGCTGGCCGAGCCGGAGTTTTCTGCCGGCCCCGAGAGCCTGGAAGTGCAGCTGTTCGACGAAGCCGACATTCCATGGGACGAGCTGGCTTTCCGCACGGTGGGGCGTACCTTAGAATGCTTCTTCGCGGATCGGCGTAATGAGGTGTATCCGGTTCGCTCGGAATCGATTCCGCCACTCGCTCAGCCTGCCATCACTTAATCTCGACGCCGACCGGCCGATACACAGGGCGCAGGCGAATTCTGCACAACATCCATCACTCATGTATCTGCGTCACTCTTGGGGAATCGTTTCAATGCGCTGGTTGCTTGCCCTGTTCTGCCTGTCGTTCGCTATGGTCTCGCAAGCGTCATTCGTGACCACCGTGAAGCCTTCAAACACCCCGATGATCGAAAAAGTCCTGGTGCTCAAATCGGCCCATCGACTGCAGTTGATTGCCGACGGCAAGCCGCTCAAGACCTACCGAATATCGCTTGGCAAGGGCGCGAAAAAAGGGCCGAAACTGATCGAAGGCGACAAACGCACGCCAGAAGGTTTCTATTGGATCGATTGGCGCAAGACCAGCGAGAAATTCAACCTGTCGATGCACATTTCCTATCCGAACATCACCGATTCGGCCCGCGCCCGCCGTGAAGGCGTCGAGCCTGGCGGGATGATCATGATTCACGGCACGCCGGACACGGAAGAAAACCCCGAAGACCTGCTGCACACCCTGGACTGGACCGACGGCTGCATCGCCATGCGCAACGTCGATATGCGCGAAGTGTGGAGTCTGGTGCCGGACGGCACGATGATCGAAATCCGCCCTTAATCACCGACCGCCGGTCACCTGCAAAAAATAAATCAAAAGATCGCCGCCTGCGGCAGCTCCTACAGAGGTGATACCACTTCACATGCAGGAGCTGTCGCAGGCGGCGATTTTTTGCTTTTTACAGTCCAGCCCTAATACCACTTCGAGCCCACCGACCTAAAACCCGCCATTTCATTGGGCGAATGGCCATTTCACCGCGTTGACATGGTATTCAAGTGGTATTAATTTCCGCCCCACAAGCGAGCCACAACAATCCAATACTCGCGCCGGAAATGACCGACATGAATGACCTCCACGTCCTACGCCCCGATGACTCCCAGCCGACGCCGCTGTACCTGCAACTGGCGCGTAACCTGGAAGCGGCGATTCATTCCGGTCAGTGGAAAGCCGAGCAGGCAATGCCTTCGGAGCGCAATCTCAGCGAGCAGCTCGGCATCTCCCGAGTCACCGCACGCAAGGCGCTGGAAGTGTTGTTCGACCAAGGCCTGATCCGGCGCTTGCAAGGTTCCGGCACGTTCATCACCCCACGCCTGGAACAACCCCTTTCACGCCTTTCCGGCTTTAGTGAAATGCTCCGCCTCAAGGGCTTCGTGCCCAGTTCGCAATGGCTGGAGCGAGAAATCACCCTGCCGACCCACGAAGAACTGATCCGCCTCAGCCTGTCGCCGAACGACAAAGTCGCGCGCATGAAACGCCTGCGCAAAGCCGACGACACCGTGATGGCCATCGAGATGAGCACCCTGCCCGCCTCGATCATGCCCAAGCCGCAAGCGGTGGGCGATTCGCTCTACGAATACCTCGACGGCATCGGCAAACCGATCGTCCGCGCCTTGCAGCACATTCAGGCGATCAACGCCTCGGACGAGTTCGCCGCCCTGGTCGGCATCGCCCCCGGCACCGCCATGCTGCTGATGACCCGGGTCGGCTATCTGGAAGACAACACGCCGATCGAAGTCACCGACACCTATTGCCGCAACGACTACTACGACTTTGTTGCAGAGCTGCGTCGTTAAGAGCAGCCATAAGCGAGAACCAAAATGTCCGAAGACAACATCCTCACCGCCAGCGGCTGGGTTCGCGGCCGGCTGATTCACGAACACGGCAAAGTCGTGTCGATCGAAGGCGAGCCCTGCGATCCGGCAGACAACGACCTGCCGTATCTGCTGCCAGGCTTCATCGACCTGCACGTTCATGGCGGCGGTGGCAAAGACATCATGGAAGGCGCCAGCGCTTTCGAAACCATCACCAAAACCCACGTGCGATTCGGCACCACCTCGCTGCTGGCCACCACCATGACCGCACCGAGCGCAGAGATTTCCAGCGTCTTGAAAGAGGTCGGCGAGTTCTGCGAGCAGCGGCCCAAAGGCAGCGCGCGAGTGCTCGGCGTGCACCTTGAAGGCCCGTATATCAATCCCGGCAAACTCGGCGCCCAACCGAACTTCGCCCACACCGCATTGATGGCCGAGGTCGAAGAATATCTGGCGCTCGCTCCGATTCGCGTGATCACCATCGCTCCGGAAATCGCCGGCCACGACGCTTTGATTCGTGAACTCAGCAGTCGCGGCATCCGTATGCAGATCGGCCACACCCTCGGCAGTTACGAGGAAGGCGTCGCCGCACTGGACGCCGGCGCGACCAGCTTCACCCATTTGTACAACGCCATGAGCCCGCTGCATCACCGCGAACCCGGGATCGTTGGCGCGGCACTGGCCCACGCAACATTCGCCGAGCTGATTCCGGATTTGCTGCACGTGCATCCCGGCGCCATCCGCGTCGCTCTGCGTTCGATCCCGTGCCTGTATTGCGTCACCGATTCGACCGCCGCCGCGGGCATGCCCGACGGTGAATACAAGCTCGGCAGCCACACCGTGACCAAATGCCTGGGCGGCGTGCGCCTGCCTGACGGCACGCTGGCCGGCAGCACGCTGACCATGGATCAGGCTCTGCGCAATCTGGTGAAGATCGGTTTGCCGATTGCCGAGGCTTCGCAACGTCTTTCGCAATTTCCCGCCGACTACCTCGGCATCACCGAACGCGGGCGCCTTGAACCGGGCGCCTGGGCCGACTGCGTGCGGCTGGATCGCTCACTCACACTGACCGCCGTCATGGTCGAAGGAGAAGACATTGACTTCAAAAATGCTTGAGGAGGCGCTGTCCTCGTTCGAGGCCGTGCAAGCCCAACTGCAACAGCTCGACCCGCAACTGATCGAGATCGCCGGGCGCCTGCGCCGTCAGCCGCCGCAAGTGGCAATGACCGTCGCGCGCGGCAGCTCTGACCACGCGGCGAGCTACTTTGCCTACCTGACCATGCAGCAACTGGGCGTGCCCGTGGCGTCGTTGCCGATGTCGGTGGTGACCATGCAGCAGGCGCCGTTGAAGGTCAGCGGCCAGGTTGCTTTTGCCTTCTCGCAATCGGGTCAGAGCCCGGATCTGGTCAACAGTCTGCGTCTGCTGCGCAAGCGCGGCGCGCTGAGCGTGTCGATGGTCAACGCCGCCGACTCGCCACTGGAAGCCGCGTGTGAATTCAGCGTGCCGCTGCTCGCCGGCACCGAAAGCAGCGTCGCCGCGACCAAGAGTTTTATCGCCACCCTCAGCGCCAGCGCCCGTTTGATCGCGCACTGGAAAGAAGACAGCGAACTGCTTGAGGCGCACAACGCCCTGCCCGAAGGCTTGCGTGCAGCAGCCCAGCAGGACTGGAGCGTGGCCATCGACGCCCTGCGCGATTGCGAACGCCTGATGGTCATCGGCCGTGGTGCCGGTTTTGCCATTGCCCAGGAAGCGGCATTGAAGTTCAAGGAAACCTCGGCGATCCAGGCCGAAGCGTTCAGCAGCGCCGAAGTGCGTCACGGCCCGATGGCGTTGATTGACGAGCACTACCCATTGCTGGTCTTCGCTCCACGCGGTGCCGAACAGGCCGGGCTGCTGAGCCTTGCGGCAGAAATGCGTCAACGCGGTGCCCGGGTGTTGCTGGCCGCGCCAGATGACGTGAGCGAACGCGACCTGACCCTGACCCGCGCCGAACACCCGGCCCTGGACCCGATTCTGGCGATCCAGAGTTTCTACGTGATGGCCGCAGGTTTAGCCGTGGCCCGAGGCATGGACCCGGATCAACCGCGCCACCTGAGCAAAGTGACGCGCACGCATTAATTGAAGAAAACCTGTAGGAGCTGCCGAAGGCTGCGATCTTTTGATTTTGATTCACAGAAAAACAAGATCAAAAGATCGCAGCCTTCGGCAGCTCCTACAGGGGCCAGCGAATTTCCTGATGAGACCGAGCCATGCACAACAACAATAAAGAGCTGACCCTCAGCGCCCCGCTCAGCGGCCCGGTGCTCACGCTCGCCAAAGTCCCGGACGCGGTGTTCGCCAGCGGTGCGATGGGCGATGGCATTGCTATTGATCCACTTAACGACACCCTGTATTCGCCATGCGCCGGGGTGATCATTCACGTCGCCCGCACCGGCCACGCCCTCACCGTGCGCGCCGACAATGGCGCGGAAATCCTTCTGCACCTAGGCCTCGACACCGTTGAACTGAACGGCGAAGGCTTCTCGATGCTGGTCAAGGAAGGCGTGCGGGTCAGCAACGGTCAGCCGCTGTTGCGCTACGACCTGGACAAAGTCGGCCAGCAGTGCAAAAGCCTGGTCAGCCTGTTGATCCTGACCAACAGCCAGGATTTCCAGGTGCTGCCGATCACCCTGAAAGCGGTGAAAGTCGGTGAGCCGTTGTTGCACATCGTGGCGCGCAGCACTTCGGCGGCGAATGCAGAAGAAATCGGCGGGCCTGAGGTTAACGGTCATGTGCTTGTCGCGCATCGAGGCGGTTTGCATGCGCGCCCCGCTGCGCTGATTCGTCAGACGGCGCAAGGTTTCAAAAGCCAGTCGCAACTGCATTTCGCCGGCAAATCGGCGCCGTGCAACAGCCTGATCGGGTTGATGGCGCTGGCGATTGGCGAGCAGGATGAAGTGCAAGTCAGCTGTCAGGGACCGGACGCCGAAGCCGCGCTGCAAGCGTTGCTCAGCGCATTGGCCACCGCACTGCCAGATGATCATCACGCCGCCGCACCTGTGCGCGTTGCATCCCCCAAGCGCCCGGCCGAGGCTGGCGTGTTGCAGGGTGTTTGTGCCGCACCGGGTTTGGTCGGCGGGCCGTTATTTCGTTTGAACACCATCAACTTGCCAGTGGATGCCGGCAATCATGATCTGCTGGAACAGCAGCAGAAACTTGAGACTGCGCTGATTCAGGTGCGCAACGAAATCAACGGCACCCTCGCCCAGGCGAAAAAACAACGTAACGCCGACGAAGAAGCCATCTTCGCCGCGCATTTGGCATTGCTGGAAGACCCGGCCCTGCTCGACGCTGCACAGCAATCCATCGACCAGGGCAGCGCAGCAACGCACGCTTGGAGCCAGTCGATTGATGTCCAGTGCGAAGTCCTGCAACACACCGGCAGCGCGCTGCTGGCCGAACGCGCCAACGATCTGCGCGACCTCAAGCAGCGCGTGTTGCGCGCCCTGCTCGGCGAGGCCTGGCACTACGACGTACCGGCCGGCGCCATCGTCGCTGCCCATGAACTGACGCCGTCGGATTTGCTGCAACTCAGCGCGCAAGGTGTGGCCGGTTTGTGCATGGCCGAGGGCGGCGCGACTTCTCACGTGGCGATTCTCGCGCGCGGCAAAGGTCTGCCATGCATGGTTGCACTAGGTTCAGCACTGCTCGATCAACCGCAAGGCCAAGCGGTGGTGCTGGATGCCGATGGCGGTCGCCTCGAACTGACGCCGAGCGCTGATCGACTGGCCGAAGTCCAACAAGCGCAAATCGACCGCCAGCAACGCCGCGATGCGCAGCAAGCCAAAGCGCATCTGCCGGCCGAAACCCGCAACGGTGTGGCCATCGAAGTCGTCGCCAATGTCGCCTCCAGCGCTGAAGCTGCAGACGCCTTTGCCAACGGTGCCGATGGCGTCGGCCTGCTGCGTACCGAATTCCTTTTCGTCGATCGCCAGACCGCGCCGGACGTCGAAGAACAGCGCGCCGCCTATCAAGCCGTCATCGATGCGATGGGTGACAAATCAGTGATCATCCGCACCATCGACGTCGGCGGCGACAAGCAGCTCGACTATCTGCCGCTGCCCACCGAAGCCAATCCGGTGCTGGGTCTGCGCGGCATTCGTCTGGCTCAGGCACGGCCGGAAATCCTCGATCAGCAACTGCGTGCGCTGCTGCAAGTCAGCCCATTGCAGCGTTGCCGGATCCTGTTGCCGATGGTCACTGAAGTCGATGAGCTGCTGCACATCCGTGAGCGCGTCGACGCGTTGTGCCTTGAACTGAACATCACTCAACGCCCGGAAATCGGCGTGATGATCGAAGTCCCCGCCGCCGCGCTGCAAGCCGAACAACTGGCCGAACACGCAGACTTCCTGTCCATCGGCACCAACGACCTGTCGCAATACACCCTGGCCATGGACCGCGACCACGCCGGCCTCGCCGCAAGGGTGGATGCCTTGCACCCGGCGCTGCTGCGCCTGATCGCCATGACCTGCGAAGGCGCGGCGGTGCACAAGCGCTGGGTCGGTGTGTGCGGTGCGTTGGCATCCGACCCGCTGGCTACCCCGGTACTGATCGGCCTCGGCGTGACCGAATTGTCGGTGAGCCCGGTGCAGATCGGTGAAATCAAGGATCGCGTGCGTCAGTTGCACGAAGCCGAATGCCAACGCCTCGCCCGCGACCTGCTCAAGCTGAGCAGCGCCGCCGCGGTGCGTCACGCCTGCCGCCAACACTGGCCTCTGCGCTAATAACAACAAGAAGGAGAACCGCCATGTATCAACTCTTCATCGAAGGTCTGCAACGCCTCGGGCGCGCGCTGATGCTGCCGATTGCGATCCTGCCCATCGCCGGCCTGCTGCTGCGTCTGGGTGACACCGATCTGCTGAACATCGCGATCATTCACGACGCCGGCCAAGTGATCTTCGCCAACCTGGCAATGATCTTCGCCATCGGCATCGCCGTCGGTTTCGCCAAGGACAACAACGGCACGGCGGGCCTGGCCGGGGTGATCGGTTATCTGGTGATGATCTCCACCCTTAAAGCGCTCGATGCGAGCATCAACATGGGCATGCTCGCCGGGATCGTCAGCGGCCTGATGGCCGGCGCACTGTACAACCGCTTCAAGGACATCAAGCTGCCGGAGTATTTGGCGTTCTTCGGTGGCCGACGATTCGTGCCGATTGTCACCGGGTTCGCGGCCGTCGGCCTGGGCGTGGTGTTCGGCTACATCTGGCCGCCGATCCAGCACGGCATCAACAGCTTCGGCGCCCTGATGATGGAAAGCGGCAGCATCGGCGCGTTCGTCTTCGGCGTGTTCAACCGCCTGCTGATCGTCACCGGCCTGCACCACATCCTCAACAACATGGCGTGGTTCGTGTTCGGCAACTTCACCGACCCAACCACCGGCGCACTGGTGACCGGTGACCTGTCGCGCTACTTCGCCGGCGATCCGAAGGGCGGCCAGTTCATGACCGGCATGTTCCCGATGATGATCTTCGGCCTGCCCGCCGCGTGCCTGGCGATGTACCGCAATGCCCTGCCGGAACGGCGCAAGGTGATGGGCGGGATTTTCCTGTCAATGGCACTGACTTCATTCCTGACCGGGGTGACCGAGCCGATTGAATTCGCCTTCATGTTTCTGGCGCCGCTGTTGTATCTGCTGCATGCGTTGCTGACCGGGTTGTCGATGGCGATCACCAATGCGCTGAATATTCATTTGGGCTTTACCTTCTCTGGCGGCTTCATCGACATGATTCTCGGCTGGGGCAAATCCACCAACGGTTGGTTGGTGTTTCCTGTCGGCCTGGCTTATGCAGTCGTTTATTACGGAGTGTTTGATTTCTGCATCCGTCGATTCAACCTGAAGACACCGGGCCGAGAAGATGTCGCTGTCAGTGAGAAAGCCGTACTGACTGAAAACGAGCGCGCCAGTGCCTACATCAAGGCATTGGGCGGCGCTGAAAACCTGCTGACTGTCGGCGCTTGCACCACCCGATTGCGACTGGAGATGGTGGATCGCAACAAGGCCTCGGATGCCGATCTGAAAGCGCTGGGTGCGATGGCCGTTGTGCGTCCGGGTAAAGGCGGGAGTTTGCAGGTGGTGGTCGGGCCACTGGCCGACAGCATTGCTGATGAAATTCGTCTGGCGATGCCGGCGTTGGGGCGTGCTGTTATTGCCGAATCTGTTGCAGTGGTCGAAGAGCCAAAAGCACTGATGGTCGCGGGCGCCGAGGCACAGAAATGGCTGAATGCACTGGGCGGCGGCGCCAATGTGCTGCAACTGGATTGCATAGCCATGAGCCGGATTCGTCTGTTGCTGGCGGATGGCAAGGCGCTGTCCGAGGCTCAGTTGAAGGAATTGGGCTGCCAGGGTGTCAGCCAGTTGGAAGGTGGGGTCTGGCATTTGCTGGTGGGGGATAAAGCGGCGAGTTTGAGTGGGGCGATTGAGGCTTTGGTCAGTCGTAGCGAGGTGAGTGCCAAGGTTTAGACGTCTGGTGTCTGGACTGGCCTCATCGCTGGCAAGCCAGCTCCCACAGGGGCATGTGTTTCAAACTGTGGGAGCCAGCCTGCTGGCGATGCACGAAGACGCGCTCGTCAGGCTTGCGGGTCGACTCGATCCAGCGCCCGGTTTACCACCAGCTCGGCGAGCATGACGATTTGCTGGATGCCTAACGCCGTGCTGCGCTGCGAACCGCTTAGCTCATTGGCGAAGTTGCTGGCGGCGGTGCTGGCTGAGGCTAATGACTCACAGGCGTGGGCGAGCAGGCTTTCGGTATCGACCTGGGGGCAGACCATGAACATGGTGCTCGGTCTGCGGGGCTTGGCGGGCTCGGGGCACAGGTAGAAGTCGAGGGCGCGTTTGATGGCTTCGCGGTTTCGGGCCTGCTCTTCGGCGCGGAGGGCTTCTTCGAGTGGGGTTTTGGTTTCGGGTGGGTCGGGGACGGGCTTGGTCATTGAAAAACTCCTTAATGATCGGAGCCATCCAATTGCCGTTTCTCACGCGGCGATATGGTGGCAGCTATGTGCGGGGTGAGAAACCGGGCAAGGAGCAGAACTTCCGGCCAGACCGAAGTCTGCCCGCACACAGCCGCCATAAATTTATTGCAGGCAGCAATAAGCTGACGGCGATTATGACGTACCGATGCTGGAATAACACTTCTTGCCCAGGTTCTCACACCCGATCACCGATTTGCGGTGACAAACAAAGACTAGAGACCCGACGTCCGACGGACAACCTGAAAACCTTGTGGGAAGGTTCTGGTTTTTCCACACGCACTTAAACCCTCCATCTTCTGCCTCGTTGCACCCGTCAGCATCTGGACCACCCCTGTTAGCTTCAGGAATTGTCTGATTTTTTTTAACATGCCCGACGCTTAGGCTCGCGGCATGAAATCAACTCCTCAAGCTGCCCGAAAACTTCTTCATTTATTTGCCTCTGGCCTGATCATCGCGGTCTTTGCGGGTTCGGTTATCTACTTGCGGGCCGTTTTCAACCAAGAGGTATCGCTGCGTCGCAGTTTCATGAACGAAGCGGTGTTCAGTGCTCAAGATTTTTTCGTCAGCCGTCAGACCTTGCTCAGAAGTCTGGTGTTGGCCGCAGTGCCTGAAAAATCAGAAAACGAACCTTTCATCACTGTTGATCCCGAAGAAGAGGTGAACATCAGTTTGGGCAGCGAGGCGGGTCACTGGAGCATTTGGCTGACCCAACGGATGAAGGAATATCTGCGCGAGAGCAAAGTTAATCTGCTGTATGTGCCGCAAACTGAAAACCCTGAGGTAGTCCGCGTGTTTGACACCTCAAGCCATCTAGAGCCTTTGCCAAAGACCGTGTTGCAGCAATTGATGGATGAGGGCGGCAAGCCATACGCCTTTGGCGATGATCTGTGGCTGACAGACAGCAGCAACCTGGACTCGCCATTCTATCTGTTTACCCGGCTGGATAACCGCAACATGGATTCAGGCTGGTTGGGGATTGAGGTCGAAGTCACCGATCTGGTAGCCGCCTTGCGCAGCGAAAGTGCCGGCGACTTCATGCTGCTGGATGGTCAAGGGCACATCATTTTCACCAATGCATCGCCCTCCACGCGGGTGGATTCATTGCATGCGCTGGAGCCCAAAACCTCCTTCGGATTTATCGGGCATTGGTGGTTTCCTGACAGTTTGGCGATCAGGAAAAAGCTCGGTTACTCAGGCTGGCAAATTGTCTACGCTGTGGATATTCAATCTTTGCTGCCTGTTCTGGCTGGGCCTTTGCTGGGCTGTTTGCTGTTATGCATCGCCGCATGCATTGGCTTGCGCCTTCTCATTTTGCGCATCGACCGACGGCTGATTACCCCGGGTGAAAATCGCATCCAGGCATTGATTGAAAGTGAGGCGTTCAATCGCGCCGTGTTGCAGGTAGCACCGATCGCCTTGTGCGTGATTCGCCGCACCGATGGCACCGTGGTCCTGGAAAACTCGCTATCGCAACAATGGCTGGGCAAAGGCACTGAACGCAGCAAACTGTGCCATGGCTGGATTTATCGTGCATTCGATCAGCCCGACGGGCGCACCAGTGATGAAGTCGAAATGGATGACGGCCGCCTGCTCTATCTGGCGTTCGCGCCGACCCGTTACAGCGGTCAAGACGTGCTGATCTGCGCGTTCAGTGACATTTCTGCACGTAAACAGATTGAAGTAACGCTGGAACGCGCCCGTGAACTGGCGGACCGGGCCAATGAGGCCAAGACGCTGTTTCTGGCAACCATGAGCCATGAAATCCGGACACCGCTTTATGGTGTTCTAGGCACGCTGGAGCTGTTGGCGCGCACCCAACTCAACGATCAGCAAAACAACTATTTAAAGGCGATCGAGCGTTCTTCCGGCAACTTGCTGCAGTTGATTTGCGACGTGCTGGATGTGTCGCGTATTGAGGCCGGTCAGTTGCAACTGGAACTCAACACGTTCAGCCCCATGGAGCTGATAGAAGAAGTGATTCAGGGTTATAGCGGCGCGGCACAAGCCAAAGGTTTGCAATTATTTGCGTTGATTGATTCAAAAGTGCCTGAGTGGCTGAACGGGGATGTCGCGCGAATCCGTCAGATCCTCAATAACCTGCTCAACAATGCTTTGAAATTCACTGACAACGGAAAAATTGTCCTGCGGCTAAAACTCGATAGCCGTGACGATGAGCGCGTGATGTTGCACTGGCAGGTTTCGGACACAGGAAAAGGCATCGCCCTTGAGGAACAGGCTCGATTGTTCGAGCCTTTTTATCAAGTGGAGTCAGCCAAGAATGTTGTCGCGGGAACCGGCCTGGGCCTATCCATCTGTAAGCGTCTTATGCACTTGATGAACGGCAGTATGCGACTGGTCAGTGAGCCTGGACTGGGCAGTAGCTTCACCCTGCATTTGCCTTTGGAACAGGTTCGAGATTCGGGGCACATAAGCCCTGTGGGCGAGTTGGCATCTAATGTGGTGTACGTCGTGTCTCAACTGCGCGAGCTGGCCGAGTGTTATTGCGGTTGGTTGCGTCGCTGGGGTGCGCGCGCTCAATTGGGAGCCCCCAAGTCTGGAGACGCGTTGGAAGGCGCGGTGTTGCTGGAACTGCATCCAGGTGCGGTCACGCAACTTCTGGAGCCAGGATGGACAGGTTCAGTCGTCGTCGCCGCCAGCGACCTCTCATCACCGCCCACTCCAGTCAGTACGTGCTGGTATGCGGACCTCAATAGTTTGCAGGACGTGTACCGAGCCCTGTCCCGGGCACAAGGCACGAGAACCCATACGCTGCTTGACGCTGACGCCGCAATGCACGAACTCAAACTTGATTTGAGAATTCTGGTTGCCGAAGACAACGTCATTAATCAGCTCATTTTGCGTGATCAACTTGAAGAACTCGGCTGCTCGGTCACCTTGGCCAGTGATGGCCTGGAGGCCTTGGGGCTCTGGCAGGATGCCAAGTTCGACCTGGTGCTGACTGACGTCAACATGCCAAGAATGAATGGCTACGAATTGGCGGCCCAACTGCGCGAGATGAATGTCACGCAACCCATTATCGGTGCTACGGCCAACGCCATGCGCGATGAGGGCGAACGCTGCCTGAGCGCGGGGATGAATCACTGTTTGATCAAGCCTTTTACGCTGCACACCTTGTACAACTGTCTTCAGCACTTCTAAAGGAGGGTCCAGTGAAATCCTATCGAGTCTTGGTCGTTGAGGATCATCCTTTTCAGCATGAGTATTTACTGAATGTTTTCAGTGAAGTCGGCGGCTTTAAAGTTGACACCGTATGGAGTGGTGACGAGGCACTGGAGTGTCTCACGCGCCGCGAATATGACCTGCTACTGACTGACCTGCTGATGCCCGTTATGGATGGGGTACAACTGATCCAGAAAATTGCCGCCCTGAAAAAACGACCGGCGCTGGCACTGATGAGTGCATCGTCACGTCGAATGTTGATCAGCGCAGGGCTGGTGGCGAAAAATCTGGGTATGTCCGTTGTCGGGTTGATATCCAAGCCGGTCGAGTTCAATGCTGTCATGCGTCTAAAGGAGCGGATGGCCATTTTTCGTACGCGCGGTGTGACCGATCCCGCGCTGGCCATCGAACTGGACCCGCTGAGTACCCTGCAGGCGATAGAGAATGGCCAGATTCAGGCTTGGTTCCAGCCCAAGAAATCTCTGCACAACGGCAATATCCTCAGTGCAGAGGCGCTGGTTCGCTGGTTACATCCTGAACTCGGTGTATTGCTGCCCAAAGACTTTCTGCCGCTCTTGATCAACCAGGGGTTAGAGGAGCGCCTGCTATGGCTGATGCTGGAGCAAACCCTGCGGGCGCAAAGGCAATGGCGCGATCAAGGTTGGGATATCCCTGTTTCCATCAACTTGCCGACACACTTGCTGGATAACCACGAGTTGGCCGATCGTTTGCGTGATTACGTGGTAGCCGATGGCGGGGACCCGCGAAGCATCGTGTTCGAGCTGATGGAAAGCTCAGTCACGGAGGAACTCAGCAATTACTACGCGGGCGCTTGTCGCCTGCGCATGATGGGTTTTGGGTTGGCTCAGGATGACTTCGGCAGAGGGTTCAGCTCTTACTTCAACTTGGTGTCCACCCCCTTCAGTGAACTCAAGATTGACCGTTCTCTGGTCCATGGCTGCGTCGAAAATGAAAACCTCGCGTCAGCCTTGCGCAGTTTGGTTGAGTTGAGTCGAAAACTGGGCCTGACGGTGGTTGCCGAAGGGGTCGAAACCCAGGCTGAGCTCGCTTTCCTGCGCAGCATTGGCTGTGATCAGGCGCAAGGGTTTCTGATTTGTGGAGCCGTTTCACCGGCTGATTTTGGAACTCTTCTGTTTGAGGATAGCTCAAAGCCATCATGGAGCTGATTCGGCGCAAAGGATGATGGGCTGGCCGCTCGTCCAACCGTCTGACTCATTAAAAAACGCATCAGTGGTTAGAAGAAGGATGGGCAGCAGCCTTCTGCTGTCCTGCAGAAGGAAAGTCACGGCGCGCTTGCACCGTCGTCTGCCTACGAACTCTGGATTTGTGAAGTATTCTTCTGTTCATGCCCTGTTCAGTGTGCTCCCGATTGACTGGCGAACACTGGCCAAACCTTGAATTCACTCAGCGATACACAGGGTCTGTTGATGTTTTATTGCGAGCCGCATCGCGGAGGCAAATTTTACCAGGCAAGACTCAGTGCAGCGGGACTGGGGAGGTTCACCTTTCTGTGAGCACTGCAAAGTAGCGTGGCTGAATTTGACACCCGATTCGAAGGGACGAAAAACCCTCGCACGTAAAGCGATGCTTCCCACGCCAGGTTCTGCACGGCGTGGTCATTCGTCGCGCTCGCAATGAATATCCACAGACTCCAGCAGTGCGTCATTAATTTGGAGCCAGGCAATGCGCGTAATCAAGACAGTAATTGCCGACGATCACCCGGTGGTTTTAGTAGGTCTTCGGGAAATGATTCAACGCGATGAACGCTTCACTCTCGTAGACGAAGCCGTCAGTTCATCGCAACTGGTTGAGTTGTTGGCATTGAATCAACCTGATCTGGTCATCACCGATTTCAATATGCCAGGTGACGATACCTACGGTGATGGCCTGAAGCTGATCGCCTACATCATCGAGCATTTTCCAGAGGTGACCATCCTGGTGCTGTCGATGGTTAGCAATCCGTTGATTATTTCGCGCTTGCTGGAAATGGGCGTGGCGGGAGTGATTGCCAAGAACCATATCCACGAAGAAATCGGTAAAGCACTGAATGCATTGGCCAATGATCGGCCTTATGTCGCGCCGACGGTTCAGAAAACGTCCGTACTTTCCAATCCTAGAGTGATTGACGAGCGCTTCTCCAACCTTTCGCCTCGTGAGGTTGAGGTGTTACGGCTGTTTGTCGCGGGCAGCAGCGTGAGCGAGATTGCCCGCCTACTCAATCGAAGCGTTAAAACTGTCAGCACCCAAAAAGTTTCTGCCATGCAAAAGCTGGAAGTGCTCACTGACCATGCACTGCTTACTTACTGCATCAAGGCTGATCCCTTCGAATCATAAAAATCTGTCGCGCAAGTTCACAGCTATCTGCTTTTCAGGACTGGAGTCATATACGTCATGCCCCAAATGAGAGTCTTACTGGCCGACGATCACCCGATTGTGTTGATGGGCGTACGCGAAATCATTGAGCGTGATCCGCGCTTCAAGGTCGTGGGAGAAGCGATGAATTCGTCTGAATTGATCAGTAAGGTTTTGCAACTGCGTCCTGACGTCATCATTACGGATTACAACATGCCGGGGGATGAGCAATATGGCGACGGCACCCGCCTGGTGGAGTACTTGCGGCGGCATTTTCCCGAGCCTCGGGTATTGATCCTGACGATTATCTCCAACCCGAAGATTCTGAACTGGTTATATGAGTTAGGGATTAGCGGGGTGATTTCCAAGAATGCCGGGCTGGAGCAAATCCTGGTGGCTCTGGATGCGTTCTATCGTGAGGGGCACTACCAGCACGACCCGCTAAATGGAGCATTGAATGCTGACGCGGACGGTATTGCGCAAAGGTTAAGCCAGCTCACGGTAAAGGAGTTTGAAGTCCTGCGCCTGTTTGCCTCCGGGATGAGCGTGAGTGACGTGGCGCAGAGTCTCAATCGCAGTATCAAAACCATCAGCACCCTGAAAATTTCAGGCATGCGCAAGCTGGATGTCGACAGTGATCAAGCCCTTTTGATTCTGTGCATCAAGGCTAATCTGTTCGCCTGACTGGCTTGATCAGAGGTAGATCATTTCCATCAACAGCATTGAGCTGTAATTTCCGATCTCGGGCAATTCCTGCCCGGTTTTTATCGGTCTGACCGATAGTTTGAGTTTGAGCAGCTTGTCTTCCACAGGGAAGACAAGCTGTTCGCCGAGCTTCAAATCAACGACTTTTTCGGTCGTCGTCAGGTCACTCAGGCGGGTTTTCAATCCTAGCTTATCGAGTGAAGTACGCAGTGTGCTGCTGTCGAACGAGCCACTACCTGCACTAAAGCGCAGTTGCACCAGACTGCCTTTGACACACTTGAAATCCAGGGTCACATCGGTCCACTCGCTAGTGTCGGAGCGCAGTGAATTAAGATTGACCTTGGGGATGTCAATACTTTGCGATGCCGGGAAGTCAGCCGAGCAAGGCGGTTTTATCAGCGTTCCGGTGATATCCAGTGAAGAGGTATCGGCTGCGCAGCTTGCGGTGCTAACACCCAGTACAAGTGCAGCCAATAGTGCTGACCATAGGCTTGTTCTAGCGATCATGCTCATGTCACAAGTAATCGATATTGATAACGGCGGAGGCCGAGAAAGCGCCTTCGGACAATGTGCCTTGAGCAATCAGTTTTGCCTTCATGCTCAGGTCAACCGCACCATTGAGGTTGGTCACGTTTCTCTTGGTCCCCTTTATGTTGATGACTGAATTGTCACTCTTCCAGAACAGTGAATAGCCCAGGTTGGTTCTGCCTGCGGAGGCCACGGTGTCGGTCAGCGCAGAGGATGCCGTCACACTGATGTTCAACGCCGAGTTGGGCGGGCAGGTCATGGTCATCGGCAAATCAATTTGCGCAGCTGTGTCCACCTGGTCATAGCGCAAGGTGCCAAAGTTTGCGGTCAGGGTTTTGCTGCTGGTCATGGTGCAAGGGGGGCGTGTCAGCGTGCCGCTGACGTTAATGGTCACAGTGTCAGTCACCGCGTTGGCCGATGTGCAGGCCAGGCCAGCAAAGAGCGCTGCGGCCAACGATAAATGTAATCTCATGGACGAGTTCCTCTGCCTGATCAGCGATAAGTGATGTTAAGGGTGTATTGACTTGAGAAATTACCGGTCGGCGAAACGCTGGTATTCAATCGCGGCCGAAACCCCAGGCTAATCCTGTTGGCGCCTGGTGCGAGCGTTAACGTGCGCGGGCTATTGAAGGTCACGGCGCTATCGTTATCAGCCCAGGTGGCCGCCATCGACAGCCCGGCCAACGTAGTCGCAGAAACTCCCGCGCTGCCACTGACGGCGGCTTGGGTCGGGACCAGCGTGGCAGTGACCTGAGTTCCCCGGATGCAGTTCATCGTGACGTTGGCCACTTGCTGGGTAGAGGCAAAGTCGTTGCTGTTCAACGTACCGAAAGACAGGTTCATGTTTTTGGCCGACCCCAAAGAGCAGGCGGGTTGAGCCACGGTGTAACTGAGAACGATGGTCTGGAGATAGTCCGCGTAGTTTTCCCACCCGCCGATAGACGTATCGAAG
>NZ_JAENSQ010000031.1:0-60531 GCF_016613125.1 Pseudomonas sp. MF6776 | reverse complement strand
AGTGAAACGATGCATCGCCGATGGTAGTGTGGGGTTTCCCCATGTGAGAGTAGGTCATCGTCAAGATTAAATTCCGAAACCCCAATTGCGAAAGCAGTTGGGGTTTTGTTTTGCCCGCAGGAAAGTTAATACAGTATTTGTCGACACAGTCCGGTTGGTATCTAGGTTCAAATTACATAGCTCGTTCACAACAGGCAGCGAATTTCCGCTTCAGCGCTTTTTATAACGCGCTCTCACTGCTCAATCTTTGCCAGACGCGGCGGCCGCAATGTCCCACGTCATCAATACCTGAGTGATTGCCGCATCAATCAGCTCAATCGTGGTGTCATCCCGAGCGAGGATTGAAATCCCCTGCAGAAAACTGTCAAAAACCGTCGCCAGGGCGGGGGCCGCCGTATTGGCCGGTAACTCACCAGCACTCATTCCCCGCTTGACGCACGCCAAGATCCCCGCACGAGTCCGTGCGCGGGACTGGGTGAGGGCTTCAACCACTCGGACATTTTCAGGGCTGGGTGCGCTCATTACGCCGAGAGTAACCATGCAACCCTTGGGGTGGCCATCCTCGCACTGCATGCGCGCCGACTGGCGCAACGCGGTTTCAATAGCCTGGCGCGGAGGCAGATTTTCGTCCCACAGGCATTGGGTAACCTGAGCAAAGGTCTCCAGGTAACGCTGCACGCATTCGTCAAACAGGGCTTCCTTTGAGCCGAACGCAGCGTAAAAGCTCGGCGCGGAAATTCCGCCGCCCAATTGTGCTTTCAGCAGAGCGAGGGAGGTGGAGTCATAGCCGTGTTGCCAGAACAATTGCATGGCTTGCTCGACGGCGTCATCGCGGTCGAAATTGCGGGGGCGGCCCGTTCTTGCCATTTCAGGATTCCTCGGTGAGATGATTTAAATACTAGACGATACATAAGTCGTTGACAACGAGTGGTTGCTGCCATCAGTATTTTATATCGATCGGTATTTAATTCTCGAAATCACTACTCAAGGACTTCCCGTGACGCCTTCACTCACTTTATCAGCAACGCCGAAAAGCCTGCCAATCGGCGCCTTGCTGGCGTTGGCCATGACAGGTTTTATCTGCATAGTCACCGAAACCCTACCTGCCGGCTTGCTGCCGTTGATCAGCGAAGGACTGGCGATCTCGCCGTCGATGGCTGGCCAGATGGTCACGGCCTATGCGTTAGGCTCGGTGCTGGCGGTCATCCCGATGACCATCGCGACCCGTGGCTGGCGCCGGCGTAATGTGCTGCTGCTGACTATCGTCGGTTTCCTGCTGTTCAATTCCATCACAGCGCTGTCCTCTCACTATGGCGTGACGTTGGTGGCGCGCTTCTTTGCCGGCGTATCGGCCGGGTTGGCGTGGAGTTTGTTGGCCGGTTATGCCCGCCGCATGGTCGAGCCCGATCAGCAGGGCAAGGCCTTGGCGCTGGCCATGGTCGGCACACCCATTGCGCTTTCGCTGGGGGTGCCACTCGGTACATGGCTGGGTGGTCTGGTGGGTTGGCGCACCGCGTTTGGCATCATGTCGGGCCTGACGTTGATTCTGATAGTTTGGGTATTGGTGAAAGTGCCTGACTACCCACCGCAGCCTGCGCATCAACGCATGTCGCTGCGCAGCGTGCTGACCACGCCGGGTGTGCGGCCGGTACTGGCGGTGGTGATCAGCTGGATGCTCGCGCACAACATTCTCTACACCTACATTGCACCGTTCGTGGCGTCGGCGGGGTTGGAGAGTCGGGTGGATCTGGTCTTACTGGTCTTCGGGATCGCTGCGTTGGTGGGGATCTGGTTGACGGCGAAATTGGTTGAGCCGCTGTTGCGAAAAACCACACTCGTCAGCCTCGCGGCATTTGCGGCGGTTTGCGTGGTGCTGGGTTTCTCAGGGCACGTACCGCAAGTGATCTACATTGCAGTAGCGGTGTGGGGATTGAGCTTTGGCGGGGCTGCGACGTTGTTGCAAACCGCGCTGGCGGATGCCGCCGGCGATGGCGCAGACGTGGCGTTGTCACTGAATGTGGTGGCATGGAATAGCGCAATTGCGGGCAGCGGCGTTGTCGGTGGCGTATTGCTGGACAAGTGGGGCGTCGCGTCTTTTCCTTGGGCGATGACGCTGCTGGTGGCTGTCGGGTTTGCCATTGTCTGGCGCGCGCACGGGCATGGTTTCAAGCCGGGGACGCGTGGAAATGGACGAACGGTGGTTGCCGGGCATTGAAGCCCCGAAGCGCTGCCTTTCGAACGTCCCTTGCGGGGAGGGACGTCCTCAATGGCAGCGCTTTCAATTCTCGGTCTGAAATGGCTGATCGTTGGCCCACAGAGATTGGCGACGTATTTACCTATCCTGTCGTGGCCTCAGAGCAAACTCCACGAAACCCCGACATAAACGCCCATCCCTTCACCCGGCGTCGACCGCGCCGCATCCAGTCCCTTGTCGTCATACCCCGGCGTGACCGTCGCCGCGTAGTGTTTGTTGGTCAAATTGCGCATGTCCACCCAGGTCTGCCAGTCACCTTTCGGCGCGTTGTACCCCAACGTCGCGCCGAACAGCGCATACGGATCGGCGTAGTAACTATTGGCGTAGTCCACTGCAACTTTCGACACCAGTTGCGTGTTCAAAGCGGCGAAGAAACCCTGCGGCCAGTCGTAGCGCAATTCACCCTGGTAGTAATGCATCGGCAATCCCGGCAAGCGGTTGTCACCGAAGCGATCGTCATCGCGGTAGTGGAAATCGCTGAAGGTGTACGCCTGACGCAAACTTAACTGCTGCCCGTCGGCGGAAGACCAGAGTTTGCTGTTCAGGCTGGCTTCGACACCCTGGTGCACGGTGGGGCTGGCGTTGAGCTCATACGGCGTGACTGCGGTGGCGTCTGGCAGCACCGAAAGCAACTCGTGGCGCACTTGCGCGTAGTACCAGGCCAGGCTCCATTCACCGAGCGCGCTTTCACCACGACCGCCGAGTTCCAGCGTGGTAGCTGTCTGATTTTGCAGTTTGATCGGGTCGCGCTGTGTGCCGGTGGCCGCGCCGCTCCCAGTCGGGAAGCGCACGTTGGAGCTGTAGATCAGCGACCACGCATGCGGCGCTTCGACCGAGCGGCTGAGATTGCCGAACACTTGCAGGTCCGGTGTCACCTGGTAGCGCAGGCCGAGGCGGGGCGCGTAGTCCCAGTCGTTCATGCTGGTTTTGCCTCCGCTCTGCGGATAGGTGACGGCGCTTTCGCGGCGGGTGTAGATGGCGGCGAGGCCGGTGGTCAGCCACAGGTCATCGGCAATTTCCAGATCATTGCCAAAGTGCAGAACGGTGTCCGAACCCTGATAGGTGAAATTGCGCATGCGCGTGCCCGGTACATAGGCTGCGGTGTTGCCGGTGGGAATGCGCACAAACTCACTGGCGCCATCGTTGGGCAGATGTTTGGTCACACGCAGGCCCACATTGCTGCGACTTTCCATGCCCCACAGCGTGTCGCGGCGCTTGTAGTCGAAGGTGCCGCTGACGTCGGTATAGGCGACCTTCAGACGATTCGGGCCTTCGCGCAGATCCATTGGGTAGTCGTGGTAAACGAGGCCGGTCTGGATGCTGGAATCGTCGTCGATGTAGAAGGTGGTCTTGTTGCCGATGAAGGTGCTGCCCGGCTGCTTGCGGCTGTCATCGCGTGATACGTACGCCGGGTTGGCGGCCCGTGGGTTGTGTTCGATGGAGTGCTTGGTCACGCGTCCGGCGAGGTCGTTGTCGGTTTCGCGGTAACGGATGTAGAAGCGGGTTTCCAGGTTCGGGGTGAAGCGATAACCGAAGTTGGCAATCAGGCCTTTGCTTTCGCTGGCAGTGTGATCCTGATAGCCGTCGGCGTTCGAGTCGGTCAACGACACGTAGTAATCGAAGTCGCCGAGCACTTGCCCGGAACTGACCTGACGCTGCTGGTAACCATGGCTGCCGGTGGCATAGCGGACTTGCAGTTTCGGCGCGTCGTAGCCGGTATGGCTGACGTAATCGATGGCACCACCTAGGGCCAGCGAGCCGCGATCGAAGCCGTTGGCGCCGCGCAGCACTTCAACATGGTCGACCCACAACGGTTCGAGCAATTCGTAAGGCGTGCCGCCGGGGCCGGTCAGCGGCAGGCCGTCGAGCATTGTATAAAGCCCCGAAGCATGAGCGCCCGGCGCACGATTGATGCCCGAGCCGCGAATCGAAATCTTCACGCCTTCGTTGCCCGCCGACTGCGCATAAACCCCCGGCTGATAGGCCAGCACATCCTGATTACTCGCCACGCGGCCCTGCAATGGCTGGCGCATGTCGACAACGTTGGTGCCGCCGGGCACACCGGCCAGACGCACCTTGGCGTCCTCGACAGCCGCGTCGGTACCGCTGCGATCCTCGGCGGAAATCAGCACCTGCCCCAACTCCATACCTTGAGCCTGAGCCATGGTCGGGCACGCGAGGGCCAGCCCCAACAACGCGGTGGGCAGGGAATTGGGCGAAGGCATCGAAAAAACTCCAGACAAGACAGGCACGGGCAATGAACAGTGCGACGTTAGAAAGAACGAAAGAAACACATCGCGATTTTGCTTATTGTCCGGCAATGGAAAACAACGCGCCATAAACTAATCTCACGAGTCTGGTTCACAGCGAAATTCCAATCCGTGAGGGCTCGATCATGGCAAAAGACAAGAAGAAAGCCGCAAAGACGTCCGAAACTCCCCGGTTGAAAAACAAGGCTTACCTTGAGGAGTTGCGCACGCTGCATGTCGAGCTGGTCAAGCTGCAGGAGTGGGTCATCGCCAAGGGCGTGAAGGTTTGTATCGTCTTCGAGGGACGCGATGGTGCGGGCAAGGGCGGGACAATCAAAGCGATCACCGAACGGGTCAGCCCACGGATCTTTCGCGTGGTGGCGCTGCCGGCGCCAACAGAACGCGAGAAAAGCCAGATGTACGTCCAGCGCTACCTGCCACATTTACCCGCGGCGGGCGAAGTGGTGATCTTTGATCGCAGTTGGTACAACCGCGCGGGCGTCGAACGGGTGATGGGTTTCTGCACCGAGGAACAGGCCGACAAGTTCCTCAAATCTACACCGCTGGTCGAGCGCGCAATCGTCGAGTCAGGAGTGATCCTGATCAAATACTGGCTGGAGGTCAGCCCGCAGGAACAGACCCGTCGGCTTGAAGCGCGTATCAACGACGGTCGCAAAACCTGGAAGCTGACGGGGATGGATCTCAAGTCCTACAGCCGTTGGTATGACTACTCACGCGCACGTGACGAGATGTTCAAGCATACCGACACTAACCACGCCCCCTGGCTGGTGGCCGACTCCAACGACAAACGCCGGGCGCGGCTCAACATCATCACTGATCTGTTGAGCCGCATTCCTTATGAGGAAGTCGCACACGAGCCGGTCACTCTGCCCAAGCGGCAGAAACCGGGCAAGTACCGCGAACCGGATTATCAGTACAAACGTGTTGCAGACAAGTTCTGACGGCTCGCTCTCGGCGTTAGAGGTATGTGCTCGAACCTGTGCTGGAATCGGCAGGATCATGAATCAGCCTTCCACCCGTCGACTGCGCTGAACAACCGCACCTGCGCCTCTTTCTATAGGGGAAGTCCCCCATGAGTTAAACCCTATGTTCGATCAGCGCAAGAAAGAATTACTGGCGGCATGGCGCAACCTGGCGACCCAGTCGCAATTGCAGATGGATCCGGAGCAGCAGTACGACGAACTGCTCAAGGCTGCCGATGAAATGGAGGCGCAGGGAATCATTACCAGCGCCGAATGGCGACAGTTGGTGCGGGATGCGGGGAGCGTGTTTACCAGCGATATGACTTAGACACTTGGCTGAAACCGAACGAAGTAAGTCTTCATGTTCTGGGGGGACTCACAAACCCTCCAGATTCAGGCCACTCCTGACGCTGACTTTTTTTGCCTTCGGCTGCGCTGCCTGGCCACTTCTCGATGTTTGCAGCAGACCCATAAATTCGGTTTTGTCGACCGGACGACTCATGAAGTAACCCTGTACTTCATTGCATTGATCAGCCCCCAGAATATCCAGTTGCTCCGCGGTTTCGACGCCTTCGGCAGTGACGGTCAGGCCCATGGCTTTGCCCAGCCCGATGATCGCCTGCACCACCGCCCGATCATTGGCGCCGCTGCTGATCGAGGCGATGAAGCGCTTGTCGATCTTGATGCCATCGAACGGATACGCACGCAGGTAACCGAGCGATGAGTATCCGGTGCCGAAGTCGTCCATGTTCAGGCGCACGCCTAGCTCTTTAAGAGCGTTCATGGTGGTCAGCGCGCCGTCGGTATCGTTGAGCATGACGTTTTCAGTGATCTCAAGCTCCAGTCGACTGGCCGGGAAGCGGGTGTCGACCAGCACTTCGCGGACATCCTCGACCACATCGGTCACGGCGAATTGCGCAGGCGACAGATTGACCGATAGCAAGATGTCTTCCGGCCACGTCAGCGCCGTTTCGCAAGCCTCACGCAACACCCAGCGCCCGAGCGGGACGATCAGGTCAGTCTGCTCCGCCAACGGAATAAACAGGTCGGGCCCAAGCAAACCCTTGGTCGGATGCTGCCAGCGCACCAGTGCCTCGACTGAAACGATCTGCTTGCCATCAACTTTGTAGCGCGGCTGGTAGTGCAGGATAAACTCGTTGTGCTTGAGCGCATGTCGCAGGTCGTCTTCCATTTGCCGGCGTGTCTGGATCTGGTCGCTCATGTGCGCTTCGAAATAACACCAGGTGTTCTTGCCCTCGGACTTGGCCTGGTAAAGCGCAATATCGGCGTAGCGGATCAGTTCGCTGGGGGTGAATCCATGGCGTCGGCTCAGGGCGATGCCGATGCTGGCGCCAATGTGCAACGGGTGATGCTCGAAGACCACCGGTTGATGCAGGCTGCCGATCAGTCGGGTGCAGAACTTGTCGATTTCGTTAGGTGCGTCCATGCCATTGAGCACCACGACAAATTCGTCCCCGCCAAGCCTGGCGACGATGTCATCGTCGCGGGTGCATTCACGCAAACGGGCGGCGACTTCCTGCAGCACTGCATCACCGGCCGGATGGCCGAGCGAATCATTGATCGGTTTGAAGTTGTCCAGATCGATCATCAGCAGCGACAGCGCCGGCGCGTGCTCCCTGAGCAACAGCGCTTCATCCAGATAACGCGCGAGTTTGTTGCGATTGGGCAGCCCGGTCAGGGCATCGTGCATGGACAAATGCTGGATTTGAGCATGGGCGGCGACCTCGTCGGTGATATCGCTGGCGGTGCCGCGATAACCGATGACGACTTGCTTGTCGAAGATCGGACGAGCCGAAAGACGACAATGACGTTGCTGCCCGGAATGGTCGCGGTAGGTGCAACGCAGATCGCTGGCGTGACCTTCTTCGTTCAGTTTCTTCAGCCACAGCTCCAGCGGCGTGGTGTCGCAGAACAGCAGTTGACCGATGTCCTGACCCTGCCAAAGGGTTTGTGGGTAGCCGGTCACTTCGCTGAATCGCGCCGACAAATAGGTCAGCGACAGATGCCGGTCGGTCTCCCAGATCCAGTCCGAAGCGGCTTCCGCCACCGCACGAAAACGCTCCTCACTGGCTTCCAGGCCGAAGTTGGCGGCTTCCAGTGCAAGGTTGTAGGACTGCATCACCGCAAAGCTTTCGTCGACATACCGCGACGAACGCAAAGCGTGGCGGAAGAAGTAGGCGGTCAGTAGCATCAATACCACCATCGTCGCGCCGAGGGTGGGCAGCAATGACCACAATAACTGTTGCCCCGGCCGCTCAAGATCGGATACCAGGCTAAAACCGGTGCTGTCCAGTGGCACTTGCGGGCGTGCCGGGTCCAGGGTTTCATTCGGGGCAAGGGTCAGATTTTTCAAGCCGTAAGCGCTGCCGATCTTGCGCAATTTGGTCGGGGTGAGTTTGTCGACGAACACCAGCACAGAGGTTTGCTGCGCAGTCTTCTGCGGCCGCTCATCGTTAGGCAAAATGGCCGCTGCCGACACCAGCGCCGGCCAGCCTTCGAACAGTGAGTATCGGCTGACGGGGTGGGTCAAGTCGCTTTGGCCTTGCACTTGATCCAGCAGTGAAGCCGCGCTGACCTCCTCGAACGCCGCGATATCCGTATCGAGCATTTGGCCGCGAACCACAGCGTATTTGGTGCGCTCGCGATCCAGCACGAACACGCCGTCATAGCCGTCGGCGGTGAACAGCGTGTTACCCAGGTTTTGCTCGGTATAGGCCCATTGGGTGTCGACCTGATCGCTCAGGCGCTCATAGGCCGTGGTCCAGTAGGCGTAACTGGTGATGTAGTTTTTCGAGGCAGTGATGCGATTTTCGAGGGCGCGAACCGAGTAGAACTCGGTCTTGCGGACTTCCTCCTTATCCAGTTTGTTGGCGATGCCGAGCAAGGCAGCGGCCGCAGCAATCACGCCAGTGACAAATAGCGCACCCACTGCGACTGCCAGGCGCCGGGTGACGACGCTCTGCCGAGGGGGAAGCGGTGCTGCGTAAGTGGAAATGTCCATTCGCTCGTCCTTGATCCGCTGTCTTCTGAATCTAGAACAGTGCCGCTGGAGCAATGTTCAGATTCTTCTTCAGGATCATGCTGATCGGAGTCTGTAGAAGCGTAGTGAACACCGGGAGACTTTGCTTTCGCCAGTTTGCAACAAGTGACGACTGACCCGCCCAAGCCGCGCCGGATATGGGTTTGCGCGCCGAAGACGGCGTCGACCCGGTCAGCGGCGATTCCCGAAAGCACAAGACTTCCCGCTCAAAAACCGGATAATGGCCGCCATTCGTTTAGCCGTATTCTGGTAATCCCGCATGGAAATCAAGGTCAACTTTCTCGACAACCTTCGACTTGAAGCCAAGTTCGACGACTTCACGGTGATCGCCGATCAGCCCATCCGCTACAAGGGCGATGGCTCGGCACCGGGTCCGTTCGACTACTTCCTGGCGTCGTCGGCCTTGTGTGCGGCTTACTTTGTGAAGTTGTACTGCGACACGCGCAATATCCCCACGGAAAACATTCGCCTGTCGCAGAACAACATTGTCGACCCGGAAAATCGCTACAACCAGATCTTCAAGATCCAGGTCGAATTGCCGGCGGACATCTCTGAAAAGGATCGCCTGGGCATCCTGCGCTCGATCGACCGCTGCACGGTGAAGAAAGTCGTGCAGACCGGCCCGGAATTCATCATCGAAGAAGTCGAAAACCTCGATGCCGATGCCCAGGCCTTGCTGATGCCGCACTCGGGCTCGGCGGCGGGCACCTACATTGCCGGCAAGGACCTGCCGCTGGAGCAGACCATCGCCAACATGTCGGCAATTCTCGCCGACCTGGGCATGAAGATCGAAATCGCTTCGTGGCGCAATATCGTGCCCAATGTGTGGTCGCTGCATATCCGTGACGCGCACTCGCCGATGTGCTTCACCAACGGCAAGGGCGCGACCAAGGAAGGTGCACTGGCGTCTGCTCTGGGTGAGTTCATCGAGCGACTGAACTGCAACTTCTTCTACAACGATCAGTTCTGGGGCGAGGACATCGCCAGCGCAGAGTTTGTGCATTACCCGGACGAGCGCTGGTTCCAGCCTGGCCCGAAGGACGAGTTGCCGAGCGAGATCCTCGACGAATACTGTCTTGAGATTTACAACCGCGATGGCGAGTTGCGTGGCTCGAACCTCTATGACACCAACTCCGGCAACACTCAGCGTGGCATCTGCTCGCTGCCGTTTGTGCGCCAGTCCGATAATGAAGTGGTGTACTTCCCGTCCAACCTGATCGAAAACCTGTTCCTCAGCAACGGCATGAGCGCTGGCAACACGTTGGCCGAAGCGCAGGTGCAGTGCCTGTCGGAAATCTTCGAGCGCGCGGTCAAACGCGAAATCCTCGAAGGTGAAATGGCGCTGCCGGATGTGCCGCAGGAAGTGCTGGAGAAATACCCAAGCATTCTCGCTGGCATCAAGGGCCTGGAAGAGCAAGGCTTCCCGGTGTTGGTCAAGGATGCGTCGCTGGGTGGTGAATTCCCGGTGATGTGCGTGACCCTGATGAACCCGCGCACGGGCGGCGTGTTTGCCTCATTTGGCGCGCACCCAAGCCTGGAAGTCGCGCTGGAGCGCAGCCTGACCGAGTTGTTGCAGGGCCGCAGCTTTGAAGGCCTGAACGATCTGCCGCAACCGACCTTTTCGGGGCAGGCAGTGACCGAGCCGAACAACTTCGTCGAGCACTTCATCGACTCCAGCGGTGTGGTGTCGTGGCGCTTCTTCAGTGCCAAGGCTGATTTCGAGTTCGTCGAGTGGGACTTCTCCGGCCACGGCGAAAACTCCAATGCCGAAGAAGCCGCAACGCTGTTCGGCATCCTCGAAGACATGGGCAAAGAAGTCTACATGGCGGTCTACGAGCACATCGGCGCCATGGCCTGCCGGATTCTGGTGCCGGGCTACTCGGAAATCTATCCGGTCGAAGACCTGATCTGGGACAACACCAACAAGGCCCTGCAATTTCGCGCCGACATCCTCAACCTGCACAGCCTGAGCAAAGTCGGCCTGCGCAACCTGGCCCAGGGTCTGGAAAAAAGCGAGCTGGACGATTACACCGACATCACCACCCTGATCGGCATCGAGTTCGACGACAACACGCCGTGGGGCAAGCTGACCATCCTCGAACTGCGCCTGCTGATCTACCTCGCGCTGCAAAAGTTTGATCAGGCGAAAGACCTCGTCGAAGCCTTCCTGCAATACAACGACAACACCGTCGAACGCGGCTTGTTCTACCAAGCGGTGAACGTGGTGCTGGAAATGGAACTGGACGAAGATCTGGAACTGGCCGACTACGAAGCCAACTTCCGCCGCATGTTTGGCAACGAGCGCATGGACGCGGCCATTGGCTCGGTGAACGGCAGCGTGCGTTTCTATGGTTTGACGCCGACGAGCATGAAGCTGGAAGGCCTTGATCGGCATTTGCGCTTGATCGAGAGCTATAAGAAGCTGCATTCGGCACGGGCCAGCGTCGCGGTGTGATTTTGAAATGATCACCTGTGGCGAGGGAGCTTGCACCCTTGCCACAGTTTTCCGAAGTTAGCGCTTATGCGCAGCATCCGCCAACTGCCCGGTATCAACTCGCACAAAAACCGAATCACCCACCGCGGTCAGCACGTCGCCCGCAAATACCTCGCAAATCACCCGGGTTTTACGCCCGACTTCACCCTCGACTTTCGCCCGCAAGGTCAGCGTTACGCCCATCGGTGTCGGTTTGATGAACTTGATACCGAGGTTGCCGGTGACGCAATCGATGCGGGGCAGGGTCCCGGCTTCGCGGTTTTCTGCGCGGTAGTGATAGGCCATCGCCGTCCAGTTGGAATGGCAGTCGACCAGCATCGCGATCAGTCCGCCGTAGACCAGATCCGGCCAGCCGCAGTACTTGGCATCCGGCAGATGCTCGGCGATGACGTGCACTCCATCTTCATGCCAATGGCTCTTGATGTGCAGGCCGTGGGGGTTGCTGCCGCCGCAGCCGTAGCAAACGCCTTCGGGGGCGGCGCTGTCTTGCAGTGGGGTATCGAGGTTGGACATGGGTGTGGTCATCCTGAAGTAGTGAGCCCGATCAGGCGAATGCGGTTACGGCCGCCGCGCTTGAATGTACGGTCATTCTTCGGACGTGAGCCACGTGTCGACAACCCGTCGATCCAGCTCTTCCCAATACGCCATGCCCAAAACCCGCGTGGTGTTCAGCCCGCGCAGGTAGCCGCGCAACTGATTGGCGGTGTCCCGAATGAGCTGCTGGTCAGCGTCATCCTTGCTCAGCAGGACACTTTCGTACTGGACCAGGTATTCAGCCACGCGCTCGCGATATTCGGATAGGACGGCGTCGCGGATCAGGTCAAATGTTCTCAAGGAGAATTCCTCATTCATCTTGTTCTAGTTGTGATCGAGTGTGTAATCAGTCTGCACATTGCGCAACTATCGCTAGAAGTAATAGTGACCATCACCAAACGCAAGTTCTGCTTTGTCGCCGATGGGCGGAAAATCGCTCCATCGAACACGCAGCTCAAGGAATTTGCGCGATGAACATTCTGACTCGATTGGCTCTGGCGGCCCTGCTGATGGGCGCTGTCGCTGCGCCGACCTACGCCGACAATGCCCGGTCGTGTCATTTTCAATCCATCACCGGCAGCAGCGCCACGTTGCAGCATTCGCAGACTGTTGGCGTGCTGTACAGCGAAAACACCCTGGACAACCTGCAATACCTTGAGCGTTACCACGACATGGCCCTCAACGGCGCGAAAGATGCGCTCGACTCGCGGATTCGCGGCGCTTTCGTCGCCAGTTCCGACCCGGAACTGGCCATCGACTGGTTGATGAGTTCGTTACAACAGCAGTTCTTGTCAGTGACTGTCTACGGCAGCCTCGACGAGCTGGTGCGGGCCCATCCCGATGTGGTGGTGAAACTCGACACGTTCAATCGTCTGCTGACCCAACGCAACAGTCTGGTCGAAGCGCGTTTTACCGCGCGGTTCTATGACGCCGACCTGCAATACATCGGCAAGGCGGAAGGCGCGGTGGAAAAGCAGATGCCGTCGGTCTGGGTGCATAACCAGGCGCCGCCGCAAATCGCCGCGCAGATCGATAAGCAACGCGACTTGCAACTCAACGCATTGAAGCAGTTCGACAGCTCGCTCAAGGCGTTGGTCTCGGCAAGCTGACATCGCAAATACCAGCGGCAATGGCGGCAGCGTGAAGCCGAACCGTTGCCGGTTGAACCGAAACTCTATTTTCAGGATTACACCGATGCGTCCTTTATTCGTTTCTGCCTTGGTTGTCGCTTCCTTGCTGCTTGCCGGCTGCGCCTCTGCACCGAACGACCCGACCCTGACCTTGCAGACCAGCAAGACGCCAGCGCAATACGCCGATTGCGTCGTGCCCAAGTTGCAGGGCATTGCGCTTAACCCGACCGTCTCGCAGACCCAGCGCAGTTACCGGATCGTGGTGCCGAGCAAGGTCTCGGCGGACAACGTGCTGGAAGCCTACAAGGCCGGCAGCGGCGGCAAGGTGTTCCTTTACGAGCGCCACCTGCTGGCCTCGAACTTCCTGCCATCAAGTTTTGAACGGGCAGCCCAGGAGTGCATCTGATTTCGCCCGTTAACCGTATCTCACAGAGCTCCTTTGGTTGGCCGCAACCAACCAATTTTTTGCCCCGCCCCTTAATTGGGTTGCGGGGTTTTTTTTGCCTGGATTTTGCTTGGCCCGCCAATTACTGTGCGGTGAGGTACCTGACTTACGGCCCGATAATCTGCTTATACATTTCGGCACTGGCAGCCGACACATCAAGGAGGAGTTTTCATCATGAATACAAGGAAGTCGCTCAGGATCGCCATTACCGGCGTCAGCCGCGGTTTAGGCCAAGCCCTGAGTCATGCGCTGGCAGAGCACGGGGACACAAGGTCTATGGCTGCCAGTTCGCGGTCGACGCCGACGAACCAGGGCAAGATCTCCGGTAGCTGCACCGTTGCGCATCCTGGGCTGTAACAGTCTGCTTATTGAAAGGTACGTTGATCATGCTTAAAAACAAACGTGTTGTTGTCACCGGAGGAGGGCGCGATTTCGGCCAGGCGGTGTCGGTCTGGCTGGCCCGCGAAGGCGCCCACGTCGACTTGTGCTCGCGACAGTTGACCAGTGCGCAGGCCACTTGCGAGATTATTCAGCGCGAGGGCGGTACCGCCCGTGCCTATCAATGCGACATCGCCAGTGCGGCGTCGGTGCGTGCTTTCGCCGAACGCCTGCTGGAGGATGATCGCCCGGTCGACATCCTCGTGCTCAGTGCGGCGCAGTGGCTTGAAGGGCCGCTGGCAGAGGACGATAGCGACGAGGAAATCTGCTCGACCATTGACTCCGGTCTGACGGGGTCGATTGTCCTTACCCGGGCATTGCTGCCAAGCCTGCGCCGCTCAGGTGCAGCTGACATCGTCGCAATGGTATCGGTGTGCGGGGTGGCGAATTTCACCAACTCCGTCGCCCATCCAGCGTTTTTTGCCGCCAAGCACGGCATGAGTGGTTTCTGCCAGAACATGGCTGATCGGCTGGCCGGCGAGCAGATTCGGGTCACCGGTTTTTATCCGCCGGATTTTGAAATCACCGGTCTGGATGAAAGGGTCGATCCCCAGAACAAGCTGCTCAATGGGCGGTCCATCTGGGAGACCATGCGATTCGTGCTGACCCAGCCGCGCAACTGCCACATCAACGAGGTGCATTTTCGCGGTCCAACCCGCGAGAGCCTGCAAAGATGAGTGCGACCCTAGTGCGGCAACCGGCTCAGGCCAGCTATTGCATGTCCAGTGCCGACGAAGCGTTGCGCCAGGTCATGCCGGCCAACATTGCCGCAGGCTTCTTTACGGCGCAGTGTGGCATTCTCGCTGACCTGTGACCCGTCACGTCAGGCATGTTCGGGCGGCACGTGCTCAGACCCATTTGAACTGCGCCGGGAATCTCGCCACGAAACAGGTTCCCGATTCGCTGTCTGAGGTGACGCTCAGACTGCCGTTATGCGCCGTCGCAATCTGCGAAGCGATGTAAAGGCCCAGACCCAGTCCTTCGCAGCGCTGCCCGGCTTCGGAGCGGGAGAAGGGCTCAAACAACAGCGGAATCAAATGGGGGGCGATTGGTGTGCCCTGGTTGGTCAGCGAGATCACAAATTCGTCGTTCTCAGCCCAGGCGTTGAGGACAATCGGTTCACTGATTGAACCGTGGGTGACCGCATTGCCCAGCAGATTGGAGAGCAATTGGCTGATGCGCAACGCGTCGCAATAGACACCTGTCGGCACGTCCAGCCTATGAATGAACGTTGCCTGCGGGTGGGACACCTGAACCTCTTCAAGCGTCATCCGCAGCGTGCGCTGCAAATCGTCGACCAGTTTTCGCTGCACTGGAATGCCGCCGCCGAGGCGTCCGCGGGCAAAGTCGAGGATGTTTTCGATCAACACACCCATGCGTACAGAACTGTTGCGGATCGCCGCGATAAAATTGAGCGAACGCTTGTCTTCGACTTTGGTTTCGAGCAAATCGGCACTCATGCGAATGGCGCTCAGCGGCGTGCGCAAGTCATGCCCCAACACCGCGATGAACTGTTCGCGCAACCGGCCCAGCTCATTGGCAGTGTCCAGTTCGACTTTGGCGGCGTGCAGACGCGTCTGGGTGTCGAGGCTCATGGCGATCAGTTGCGCGAATAGCGTAAGCGTCTTGGCGATGGCGGGTTCGTCGAGCTTGGCCGGTACGGAGTCGATCGCACACAGCGTGCCAAAAAATTCGCCATCGGCTTTGACGATAGGAATGGAAATGTAGCTCTCCAGTCCATAGGTTCTCGGCGTGTGATGCAATGAAAAGATCGGATGCAGGCTGGCATGGCCGAATATGACAGGTTGTTGATGCTGGCGGATCTCGTGGCAAATGGTCGATTCGAGTACCAGTTCGTCGCCGGGTTTGAGGCCGAAATCGATCGAGTCGTCGACCGCGCAGGCCACCCAGTTATTTTCGGTAACCCGGGCCACCGCCGCGAAACGCATGCCGGTGATGTGCTTGACCATGCTCAGGATGACAGGCACCGCATCAATGCTGCGGATGGCTTCAATGTCTGATGTGAACTGAGGATCGGTCATGGCGGCGCTTCGAAATAATGTCGTCGAAAGACTATCTCTTATTGCCAGTCTTGGCTAATTGGCCCGTCCGAAAAAAGGGCGCCATGGCTTGTCCAGGCGCCCTTGCGTGTGCCGAGGTGAGGGTTACACGACTCAGAACTTGTATTTGGCTGTCAGCATGTAGCTGCGCGGAGTGCCGTAGTTGTCGTTGGAACCCCAGGTGACGTTACTGCCGATGGCGGAGTAGTAAACGCGGTCGAAGATGTTGTTCGCGTTGACCTGCAGGTCGAGGTGTTTGCTGACTTCGTAACCGGCCATCAGGTCAGCGGTCGCGTAGCTTCCCTGCTCAAGACGATAGCTGTTGCCATTGGCGAGTGCGATGTCGTTATACATGCGGCTCTGCCAGTAAACGCTGCCACCGACGCGGAGTTTTTCCAGTGAGCCTTGCAGGCGATACATCGTTGAGACCTTGAACAAGTGCTCGGGCGTGTCGCTGTCGAATTTCTGATTATTGTTGGCCGGGTTGTCGTCCTTGATGTAATGCGTGCGGGTGTAAGTGTATCCAGCGCCGAGCTGCCAGTTTTCGGTCAGCGCGCCTTGCAGTTCCATGTCGATGCCTTGGCTGCGGACTTTGCCGGACGCGTTGTAGCAGGTCATCACCGGGCAACCCAACTGGTTGTCCGCCGTGGTAGAGCGGCCGGTCTGGTCCATCTGAAACACGGCCAGGCTGGCGTTGAGCGCGCCGTTGAAATATTCACCCTTGATGCCGACCTCGTAGTTTTCGCCGACGATTGGCTCCAGCACTTTACCGGAAAGGTCTTTGCTGGTTTGTGGGGTGAAGATGTCGGTGTAGCTGGCATAAACGGAGTGGTGGTCGTCAAACTTGTAGATCAGCCCGGCATAACGCGTCAGGTTGCGGGTGATTTTGTAGTCGCCGTCGGTGGTGCGGTCATCGTAGTCATACCAGTCGAGGCGGCTGCCGAGGATCAGCGTCAGCGGATCGGCCAGGCTCAAACGGGTGGTCAGGTAAACCGCATCCTGAGTGGTGACGCTGCGCGTCTTGCCATCACGCACGAAGTTGGGCTTGGGTGCACCGATCGGCCAGGCCGTGGTGTAGGGATCATATTCCTTGGTAGTTGCATCGTAGACGCGATTGCTGGCGCCGACGACCAGCTCGTGGGTGCGGCCGAAGGCTTCGAACGGGCCACTGGCAAAACCGTCGAAAGCGTGCTGCTTATCGGTGTTGTGCGACTGATAGGCGGTGGTTTCCAGCGGGCCGGCGTAACGCGACAGGTACGAACCAGAGAATTCGCCGTTCAGCGTTGAGGAGGAGCCGGCTACGTGCAGTTTCCAGTCGTTGTCGAAGCGATGCTCGATGTCACCGAAAACGGTGTCGATCTGCAGTTTCTTGTTTTCCCAATCCGTGCCCGGGTAGGTGGAGCGGGGCAGGTCGAGGTGGTGGCCGTTGGTGCCGATCGGTAAACCGCCCCAGAAATAGTTGGTTTGCTCATTTTGACGGGAGAAACCCAAGGTTGCCGTAGTGGCGTCGCTCAGGTCGTATTCACCGATGGCATAGAACAGGCCGTGATCGTTTTCTTCCTTGTCGCGGAAGCTGTCGGCGCCCTGATAGGAACCCACTACGCGGCCACGCAAGGTGCCGCTGTCATTCAATGCGCCGGAGGCGTCAATCTCGCCGCGATAATCATCCCAACTGCCGGCTGCACCGGTGAGCGTCACTTGCGGGGTGGCTGTCGGGCGTTTGCGCACCATGTTGATCGCTGCCGAAGGGTTGCCGGCACCGGTCACCAGACCGGTCGCACCACGCACGATCTCAACCCGGTCGAACATCGCCAGATTCGGCTGCACTGCCATCGAGTACGGCTGGTAAGAGCTCGGCAGGCCGTCGTACATGATGTTGTCGATGTCGAAACCACGGGCGCTGTAATTTTGCCGACCCGGGCCGCTGGATTGATTGAGGAACAACCCCGGCGTGCCCCGCACCACATCGTTAATGCTGGTCATGCCCTGATCATCCATGCGCTGACGGGTGATGACGGTCACCGCCTGCGGCGTTTCGCGCATGGTCAGCGACAGTTTGGTCGCGGTCTGCATCGGGCCTGTGGTGTAGGACTCTGAACCTTCCGTTGTGCTGCTCATCTGCGTGGCGCCAATTTCGGTCGCACCCAGCTCCAGCGTGGCGGGCGCCGCGGTGTTTTCTGGCGTGGCTGGTGTTGCTTCATCGGCCAGCGCTGGCGCGACGCCGGCCATGCAAATGGCCATTGCCAACAAGTTAGGCGAAAGGTTCGAACGACGAAAACCGGTATGAAACGACATCAATCTGCTTCCCCAAGGATACTAAAGACGAATCTGATGCATGTGCGTGTAGGAATTATTCGCATTAGTCTGTCAGATTGATCCGCTCGGAGAAAGCCGTACGAGTCAGTTAGTTAACAAATTTTTCACATCTGGCTTACGACTGAACAGTCACCGCCGGTGATTGGATGAAGGTAGGGATTGAAAAAAAGGCCGATCAATTTGATTTTGATCGGCCGTTTTTAAAGCAGGGGAGCGTTGCGCGAATATCAGCTCAAATCTTCAGCCTGATGCCGCTCGGGTACCTGGCTCGCCTCATCGCCCCACGTGCGGTTGACGCGCTGTCCACGGATGACGGCAGGCCGTTTGGCGATCTCCTCTGCCCAGCGCTGCACGTGAGTGTATTCATGGGCCGCGAGAAACTCAGCCGCCGAATAAACGTTGTTGCGCACCAGTTGGCCGTACCACGGCCAGACCGCGATGTCGGCGATGGTGTAACTGTCGCCGGCCAGATACGGGCTCTCGGCCAGGCGCCGATCGAGCACATCCAGTTGCCGCTTGGCTTCCATGGTGAAGCGATTGATCGGGTACTCCAGTTTCTCCGGCGCATAGGCGTAGAAGTGCCCGAACCCGCCGCCCAAATAAGGCGCCGAGCCCATCTGCCAGAACAGCCAGTTCAGGGTTTCCGTGCGCCCAGCCGGATCTTCAGGCAGGAAGGCGCCGAACTTTTCCGCGAGATACAGCAGGATCGAGCCCGACTCGAATACGCGAATCGGTGGCTCGACACTGCGGTCGAGCAGGGCTGGGATTTTCGAGTTCGGATTGATCTCGACAAAACCGCTGGAGAACTGATCGCCCTCGCCAATGCGGATCAGCCACGCATCGTATTCGGCGGCGCTGTGCCCCAGTGCCAGCAACTCTTCGAGCAGGATGGTCACCTTCACCCCGTTGGGCGTGGCCAACGAGTAAAGCTGCAACGGATGCTTGCCAACCGGCAGCGTTTTCTCGTGCGTCGGCCCGGCAGTCGGGCGGTTGATGCTGGCAAACTGGCCGCCGGACGCTGCTTCGTTTTTCCAGACCTTGGGCGGAACGTAGGGCGCATTGCTCATGAAAAAGACCTCATCGTTGCTGGCTGAGAATAGAGGGACACCGTAGGGAAAAATCTCGTTCCATTCAATGTGTCAGGATTGGCACTGTGGCCAGTGATCCTGAATGTCATACCAGGATGCTTTGGACATTACATCGACATGCTTCTGTTTATCACTGGTGAAAGGCGTGTCCAGCGTCCCCAGCGCTATCGAAATCCAGTCGGCGAAATCACCCTGACGACGTGACCAGAACAACGAAGAGCCGCAGTGAGAGCAGAATTGGCGCAGTACTGATTCAGAAGAGCGGTAGGCCTTGATGTCGTCGGCGCCTTGCAGCAATTGCAGATCCGCACTCGGCACGCTGCCATAGCTGGCAAATGCTGCGCCGTGGCTTTTGCGGCACTGACTGCAATGGCAATGAGAAAGCGCTTTGGGTCTTGAGTTGATCTGATAGATCACTGCGCCGCACAGGCAACTGCCCAGAAAGGTCTGGGGAAACTTCATTAAAGACCTCTTGGTTGAGTGTTGTTTCGTCTTGGGGCAAAACCTTAACCCAGCTAGTGGCTTTTACCCTCAGGGGATAGAATCCCGGCCTTTCACCTTCAGGGATGCTGGCGCAGTCGACAGACGCCGCCAGGCGATTGGATTTTAAGGATAAAGCCTGCAATGCGAAGTCAGTTCCACTTCAAAACAATTTCATGCGTGACAGCCATGGCATTGACGCTATCCGGTTGTGTAGGAGTAGCAGTTTCTACGCGAGAATCAGGCGTTCGGTCCCAGCAAACCGACAGTGGCGAGACCCGGCGAGAATGGTGCGGTGTAACGCTCTGGGCGGTTATTGTGCCGATTCCATTGATGTTGCCGGTCTGCAAAGTGCGTCCTGGGCAGTCGATGGCATCTCCCCTTTACGCTTGTGGTCCTCTCATGGTGTTAGGGCCGATCGTGCATGGTTATGAGGGAAATGCCCTGTGTGGAGTGTTTCCCTGATCGTGATACGAGCAACCCTGCGCACATTCATCTGGCGCGCAGATAGCGGACCCATTCAAGTGCTTTGCTGATAGCCCAGACTGCCAGAATTGAAAAGGCGATGGCGGTGACTGCCATCCCGATCAAACTCAAATCTGTTGTCAGCTGGACGTAGGCTGCAAGGGATAACGCGAGTGCCGCGTAGCCAGCCGTGATGTTGTGCCGTGCGATCAATATCAGCGGGATCACCAGGACGAAGAACGCATGCAATGTGACGGTAATGAGTATTTCAGCGATTAACTCAACCGGGATACTGCCCAATGTCGCCTGAGCGATGATTATTTCGCTGTCGTACATAAACAGTTGCAGCGCGGCCACAGCAGCGGCAGCGATGGCTACCGCAGGTAATGCGGCTTTTTTCGAAATGTTCATCGGCATGATTTTCCCGAAAGAGAGAGCGGTATGTTTCTGGTCTGTTTCTTCAATGACCTGCAGGCTGATCCAAAAACTCGCTGATCAGCGTAATAACCTGCTGTTGGAGCACCTCACGCGGACGTCCACCCTGGCCATCGGTGCAGATGATGCCATCACCGGGCACGTCCTCTTCGAGCATGGCTATCGCGCCCGGTTTGCACTGCGACAGAAAGCTGAAATGGCTGGCATCGCCAATTTCAACGTACTGGCTCGACGGTTTGGGTAGACGCTTGGCCAGGTCGGCGGACTCCAACTCGGCCGGCAGATCTTCCGACGGCACGCCCGCTGCGATCACCAACACTGGCACCGGCAGCGTTGCAAGGCTGGCATCCGTGAAGCCGCGGGACAAACCCAGGTCCAATGCCACCACGGCAGTGACGCGCTTGTCGCCTAAATCGGCGGCGAGTCGGACCTTTGATGCCGGGTTGCTCGCGGGATTCATGGTTTGGTAAACGCCGCAACTGGCTAACTTCAGATGAACGCTGCAGTCGCGGGCAAACAGATCCGTGTCGAAACGCGCGCCGGCGATTTCCATTGCTGTCCAGCCGCCAAGTGAATGACCGATAACGGCAATACGCCGCGTCGCGACTGCACCAAATTTTGCCGGCTGAGCCGTCACCGCATCAATGGCCCGGCCAATGTCTGCGGGACGCTGCCATAGCTGCGCGGCTGCTTGTGGGCTACGGTCATGCGTGGTGCTACCGGGATGATTGACCGCCGCAACGATGTAACCCTGATGCGCCAGCGCGCTGGCCAGCCATGCCTGGTTAGTCCAATTGCCGCGATACCCGTGGGAAAGCACCACCAATGGGTGTTCGCCTTCAGCCGGTGCTGCGTTTTCGACAGACAGGACACCGACAAATGCCGGATTGTCGGCGATCAACTTGGGGGCACTGGTGGTTGCACGGGAAGGGTACCAAACGACCATTTCCAACGGACGGATGTTGTCCGTGTCGGGCAGTGTTGAACGCTGGAAACCGATAGGCGTGTCATCAGCGAATGCGTGGGTGGTCAGGCAGAGCAGAAACAGGGCGCGCAAAGCCTTTTTCATTGTTTTTATCTTCCATGATGAGCCTCGATTGGCGATGTGGACTTTGCCTTAATCCACATGTTTCAGCGAGTATCTTTTAGCGCCCCGATGACAGCTGTTCCATCGGCCAGCGCAGCGCCAAGTGTTCGATTAAATAGTCCATGAACGCTTTGACCTTCGGCGTCATTGCCGCGCGCTCCTGCACGCAGGCGTAAATCTCCATGGGTTCGACAACGGCGTGTTGTGCGCCGTGACGGGTTTCGAACAGTGGCAGCAGTTGACCGCTGGCGATGTAAGGCGCTGCTACAAACTCCGCCAGACGCGTGATGCCGGCGCCGCTGATTGCCATCTGCGCCAGTGCGTCGATGTCGTCGCTGATCGCTGTGGCATTGATGTTGGCCTCGTAACGCTGGCCGTCGCGCAGAAAACTCCAGCGCAGAAATCGCCCATCAAGAGGATAACGAAACGCCAGGCATGCATGGTTTTGCAGGTCGTGCGGTGATTGCGGCACGCCTGCGTGTTCGAGATAGGCGGGGGCGGCGCACAGGATGAAGGGCAGCGACACGATCTTGCGCGCGACAATGCCTTCTTCCAGTTGCGGTTTGATCCGCAGGCTCAGATCAATGCCATCCTGAATGTGGCTGATCTTGCCGTCGGTGGTCGACAGCTCAAGCAGCAGGCGCGGATGCTGTGCGGCGAAACCGGCGATCAGCGGTGCGAGCACATGCCGGCCGAATGCAGAGGTCGAGGCAATGCTCAGTCGCCCCTGCAGTTCGGTTTCTTCATTGCTGATTGAGCTTTGCGCCGACTCCAGATCCGCCGCAATGCGCTTGACCTTTTCGTAGTACACCGCGCCGTTTTCAGTCAGCGCCATGCTCCGCGTCGTGCGTTGCAGCAAGCGCACGCCGAGATGCGCCTCCAGACGATTGATCGTCTGGCTCACCGCCGCTGCACTGACGCCCAGGGTTTTGGCTGCACCGACAATGGAGCCCGATTCGACCACTTTGATAAAACTGGCAATCGCCGCTAACAGATTCATCCATGGCCTGCCGGGAAGAAGATTCGTAAGTAATGCTTTATAAAGTACCTGTGACTGGCCGTCTAGTTGGGGGCAAAGGGCTTTGCTAAGGTGCCCGCTCCCTGTCAATGGATGCAAAAGCCATATGAATCAAAGAACAAGCTCCGATGCCCTGTATGTCAGTCGTCGCAAGCTGTCAGCGCGTGCCACACCCTATGTGTTTGCGTTGTACATGGCGACGATCATGGCGTTTCTGATGTCTCTGGTGATCACCGCCGCCAATTCCGGCATTGATAACGACTACCTGAGTAATGCGCTCCACGCTTACAAGCTGGCGATGCCGGTGGCATTCCTGTGCATCCTCTTCGTTCGGCCCATCGTGATCAAACTGGTGGCGTGGACGGTGCATCCGCATCGGTGAGGTTCATTCGTCCCGGTTCGGCGCGTCCCGACAGATGTCGGCGCGTTTCCCAGACGGATAGGCACCGACCACCAGAAAGTCGAAACTTCGCCACCAACCCGACTGTCCAGACCCTTACAACTTCCGGCGGATGCGCTGCCGGAAAGCTCCATGCACCGGTGAAAGGCGAGGCACACGATGACGATGACAGTAGGAGATTTTCTGGTTGAGCGGCTCAGCCAATGGGGCGTCACGCGGATCTTTGGTTATCCGGGCGACGGCATCAATGGCGTATTTGGCGCGCTCGACCGAGCCAACGGAAAGATCGAATTCATACAGGCACGCCATGAAGAAATGGCCGCGTTCATGGCATCGGCGCATGCCAAGTTCACCGGTGAGTTGGGGGTTTGTATCGCCACTTCGGGTCCCGGCGCTTCGCACCTGATCACCGGCCTCTACGATGCGCGGATGGATCACATGCCGGTGCTGGCAATTGTCGGTCAGCAGGCGCGCACTGCACTGGGCAGTCACTACCAGCAGGAACTGGATCTGGTCTCGATGTTCAAGGACGTCGCTGGCGCGTTTGTGCAGCAGGCATCGGCGCCCTCGCAGGTCCGCCATCTGCTTGACCGCGCGGTGCGCACGGCGATTGGCGAGCGTCGCGTCACCGCGATCATCCTGCCCAATGATTTGCAGGATCTGGCCTATGAGGCACCGGCCCGTGCGCATGGCACCGCGCATTCCGGTGTCGGCTACAGCAAGCCGAAAATCATGCCTTACGAGGCAGATTTGCAGCGTGCGGCAGACGTGCTGAATGCCGGTGAAAAAGTCGCGATTCTGGTCGGCGCCGGTGCGCTGGAGGCAACTGACGAAGTCATCGCCGTGGCCGAAAAGCTCGGCGCCGGTGTCGCCAAAGCACTGCTCGGCAAAGCCGTGCTGCCCGACGATTTGCCGTGGGTCACAGGCAGCATTGGTCTGCTCGGCACCGAACCCAGCTACAAGTTGATGGCCGAGTGCGACACCTTGCTGATGATCGGCTCGGGATTCCCGTATTCAGAATTCCTGCCTAAGGAAGGCCAGGCGCGCGGCGTACAGATCGATTTGCAGCCCGACATGCTCAGCCTGCGCTATCCGATGGAGGTCAATCTGCAGGGCGATGCAGCAGAAACACTGGCCGCGTTGCTGCCGCTGCTCGAACAGAAAAGCTCGGGCAAATGGCGCAAGAAAGTCGAAGGGTGGCGCGGCACTTGGGAGAAAACCCTGGAAAAGCGTGCCATGGTCAAGGCCAAACCGATTAATCCGCAACGGGTGGTGTACGAGTTGTCGCCGCGCCTGCCGGATCAGGCAATCATCACCAGCGACTCGGGTTCATGTGCCAACTGGTACGCCCGCGATTTGAAGATTCGTCGGGGCATGAAGTGCTCTCTGTCTGGCGGCCTGGCCTCGATGGGCGCCGCCGTGCCTTACGCCATCGCGGCCAAATTCGCTTATCCCGAGCGCTCGGTCATCGCGCTGGTGGGCGACGGTGCGATGCAGATGAACAACATGGCCGAACTGATCACCGTCGCCAAATACTGGCGCCAATGGGCGAGCCCGAAATGGATCTGCGCCGTCTTCAACAACGAAGACCTCAATCAGGTCACCTGGGAACAGCGGGTGATGGAGGGCGATCCGAAATTCGAGGCGTCGCAGAGCATCCCCGATGTGCCTTATCACTTGTTCGCCATTTCCATCGGTCTGAAAGGTATTTTCGTCGACCGCGAAGAAGACGTGGCGGCGGCCTGGGAACAGGCACTGGCCTCGGACGTGCCGGTGCTGATCGAGTTCAAGACCGACCCGAACGTGCCGCCATTGCCACCGCATATCAAGCTTGAACAGGCGAAGAAATTCGCCACGACGCTGCTCAAGGGCGATCCGGATGAGGCGGGGATCATCGTGCAAGCCGCCAAACAAGTACTGAGCTCGGTATTGCCCGGCAAAAAATAACCGAGCGGGGGGCTGTTGGTTTTCATCAGCTATGCAGGGTGAAGTCTGGGGCGCGAGCATTGGCCTTCATTCCCGGCGCAAGGCACGCACCTGCAGCGCTTCGCCGTGCGATTGAATAGCATGGAAATCAACAGCTCGTTCTATCGTCCGCCGGCCATCAACAAGTCGATGACCGGCATCGTCACTGCCTTGTTCTCTGAGTCAGACAGACAGGTGCTCATACAAAATCGTCGAACCGACGATCATTAACACCACGCCACCGACGATCTCCGCACGCTTGCCAACCACCGCACCCAACACACGGCCGAGCATTACGCCGAGGGTCACCATGGTCATTGTCGCCAAGCCGATAGCGCCGGCGGCCACCCAGATATTCACGTCGACAAACGCCAGGCCCACGCCAACGGCAAGCGCATCGATGCTGGTAGCGAACGCGGTGACGGCCAGAATCAGGAACGAGTGCTGGCCGGATTTCTCTTCTTCCTCGTCGTCGTGTTTCAGGCCGTTGTAGATCATGTGTAGGCCCAGAATCACCAGCAGAGTAAAGGCGATCCAGTGGTCCCATTCGGCGACCCAACGGGTCGCTGCCTGACCGATCAGCCAGCCGATAACGGGTGTGATGGCTTCGATGACACCGAAGATCAGACCGGTGCGCAGGGCTTCGGTCAGACGCGGCTTGTGCAGGCTGGAGCCTTTGCCGATGGCGGCGGCGAACGCATCCGTGGACATGGCGAGGGCGAGAAATATGAGGGAAACGGGATTCACGGCAACACTTCCAGTCGGGCTATGAGTCAACGACACAATCACACGCCCGACTTTAGGCATGAATGTGTCGTCGGTCTCACCAACCAAAAGGTGTTCGTACCACGGCAGGTTGCCGAGAATGTTGATACGAACGCTTCCGAAAGTCTCGGAAACAGGCTACTCCCCAACGAGGCTGCGGATGTTAGTCGGACGAATATGAAAATTTTGTCAAAGCCCCCGATTAATTCGAAGGCGACGAATAACCTGTGGTGAGGGCGTTCGCTAAATCCCCTCACCACAAAGTCAGCGCCAGACTTAACTATCCGGCATACATTTCAGTGAGTCTCATTGATCCGCAACTGCGCACACAATCCACCCTGCGGCAGGTTGTACAGCTGCAACGTGCTGCCGATCTTGCTGACGATCATTTGCACAATGGCCAGCCCCAACCCGGCACCGTTGGCGTGGCCGTGACTGTAAAAGCGTTCGAACAACCGTGCGTAATCCTGTTCGTTGATACCGGGGCCGGCGTCTTCGACGCTGATGTACACCGCCCCGGAAGTTTGCGGCAGCACCTGAACCCGCACCTCGCTGCCGGGTGGGGCGAAGTTCAATGCATTGGTCACCAGGTTTTGCAGAGCGATAGCCAGGGCGACGGGATCGGTATCTGCCGGGCAGTGGTGGTCGCTGTCGAGGATCAGCTCTACGTCTCTTTCCAGTGCCAGCGGCGCCAGCTCCGCCAGTTCTTCGCGTACCAGCGCAGTCAGTTCCACTGCGCTTTTTTCCGGATTGGCCAGGCGCGGCTCGATGCGCGCCATGGTCAGCAACTGACTGGCGATGCGCGTGGCGCGGTCGACACCGCTGAGCAGAAACTCCAGCGCCTCTTCGCGTTGTTGCGGCGTGCCGGCCAATTGCGCGTTTTGCGCGTGGATGCGCAAAATCGCCAGCGGCGTGCGCAGCTCATGTGCCGCGTCGGCGATGAAACGTCGCTCGCGACCCAGCAGATTGTCAATCTGCTGCAACAGCCGGTTGAGCGCGGTTTGCATCGGTTCGAGGTCGTGGGGCAGGGGGCTGAGGTTGAGCGGTTTCAGCGTTTCGGTATTGCGCCCACGAATGCTTTGGGCCATCGCCCGCAGCGGTTGCAGGCCCCAGCCGATGGTCAGCCAGATCAGCAGGGCCAACAGCGGCACACCGATCACACTCGGCCACAACGTATGACCGACGATACGCTCGATCAGGTCCTGACGAATGTCGTCACGTTCACCAACCCAGATCAATAGCCCCTGCTGCGTATCCTTGAGCAGGAAGGCGCACCAGTCGCGGCCGTTGTCTATCAGGTCGTGCGAGCCCAGCGTCGTTGGTGGCGCCTTGAGTTCCGGTGCTTCGGCGGAACGCATCAGCAATTGGCCGTCGCTGCGCCAGACCTGAAACGTCAGTCGGGTTTCATAGGGGTGTGCGGCTTCGCCATCGCCAACCCGGCTCATGGCCTGATCGAAAGCATGATGGAGCCGATCCCAGTCATTGTCGCCCGGTGCGCGCTGGGCCAGCACGCCTTGCAACAAGCGCGCACTCTGCGCCAGTTGTGCGTCATAGACCTCTTCGATTTCATGGTGACTGTCGCGCAGCACCAGCCAGCTAATCAGCACATCGCCCATCAGTACCAGAATCAGCACCGGCACCAGAATCCGCGCGCGTATGGAAATCATGGGTTGAGCTCCACGACATAACCGACGCCGCGCACGGTGCGGATCAACTCCGTGGAGAGCTTTTTACGCAGGTTGTGGATCAGCACCTCAAGGGTGTTGCTCTCGACCCGCTCCTGCCAACCGTAAAGAGCCCGGGACAAGCGCTCGCGAGTGACGACTTTGCCGGGGCGGACCAACAGCTGATGGAGCAACTGGTATTCCATCGGTGTCACCACGACGTCGTTGCCGTGCCAGGTCACCTGTTGGCTGACCGGATCGAGGCACACGCCCGCATGCTCCAGCACCGGTTGCGCACGCCCCTGACTGCGGCGCAGCAAGGCACGGATGCGTGCCTTCAACTCGTCGACATCGAACGGCTTGATCAGGTAGTCATCGGCGCCGGCATCCAGCCCGGCAATGCGCTCGGCGGTGCCGTCGCGGGCGGTGAGGATCAAGACCGGCAAGTCCTGCTGCCCGCCGCGCAGTTGTTGCAGCAGCGCCAGACCGTCGAGCCGTGGCAGGCCGAGGTCGAGCAACAGCAGATCGAAGCTTTCACTGCGCAATGCATGCAAGGCGCTGATGCCATCCTGCAACCAGTCGAGGGTGTAGCCTTCGTTGCTCAACGCAACGCGAATGCCTTGCCCGAGGGCGCGATCATCTTCGACCAGAAGTAGGCGCATGGACGGTTCTCTGTAGGAAATAGGGCGTTTGATCGGCGGCATCATGCCGCTGTACGGCCAGCCGTGGCAGTCCGGCCGACGGGAAAGATGTAACGACTCGTTGCCAACTAAGCTTTCACTAAGGTTGCTTTTGCACAGTGAGGCCTTCCTCATCGAGCGAGAGTGTTTCCATGCGTAAACTTCTGCTGTTGTCCCTGATTGTCGCCAGCCCGATGGCGCTTGCCGGCCCGCAATGCACCACCGCTGAGCGTTCGCAATGGCAAGACGAGAAGGCGTTTCAAGAGAAACTGAAAGGCCAGGGCTACGAGATCAGCAAGTTCAAAGTCACTGATGGCAATTGCTATGAGATCTACGGCTTTGACAAAGACAAGCGCAAGGTCGAGATCTACCACGATCCGGTCAGCGGCAAAGCGATCAAGACCGAGATCAAGGGCTGATGCCGAGCGAGTCCCTGCGCCTGTGGGATCCCGTGGTACGGCTGTTTCATCTGTCCATCGCGGGTGTTTTCGTCGCCAATTACTTCTTCAATGAGGTCGGCGATGACTGGCATGTCTGGCTTGGCTACTACGCCGTAGCCTGGCTGCTGGTGCGAATGGTGTGGGGATTCATTGGGCCACGCAGTGCGCGTTGGGCGGACTTCTGGCCGACGCCGTCGCGACTTGCCAGCCACGCGCGTTCGTTGCTGGCCGGGCGACCCGAACATCGTCTTGGGCATTCGCCGCTGGGTGCGCTGGTGATGATTCTGATGCTGCTGGCGTTGTTGACTGTCGGCCTCAGCGGTTGGGCCATGGAAGAGATTGATGCCTTGTGGGGCGCCGATTGGCCGCTTCAGGTTCATGAAACCGCAGCTGATGGCCTGCTGGTGTTGGTCTGCATCCACATCGCCGCCGCCGTGTTTGAAAGCTTTCAGGTTCGCGACAACTTGCCGTTGTCGATGCTCACCGGACGCCGTCGCCGATTGCCGGACGATTCGACGCGCTGACAAGGATGTTTTGCCGATTGCCACCCATCCTGCCTTTGCCGCGAGTTGACTATGCGTGCGTTATCTCTACGCCTGAAATTTATACTTGCCAGTCTGGCCGTGTGCCTTGTTTTTCTGGCTGCTTGGCGCAGCCATCCAACCCATGTTCTGGCGCCGTTCGCGGTCGCAACAGCCCCGGTCGACGCCGCGCTGCCAGCCCCCGAACCGAAGTACAGCAGCCGTTTCGTTTCCTCTGAACTGAAAGACTTTGTGCATTCCTCCTCGGTCACGGCGTTGCCCGGCGGGGATCTGATGGCCGTGTGGTTTGCCGGCTCGCGCGAAGGCGCTGCTGATGTGCAGATCCGCACCGCGCGCTATGACGCCGACAGCGCGGAGTGGGGCGCCGAACACGTGCTGGCCACCCGTGAATCGACCCGCGACGGCACGCGTCGATATATCCGCAAACTCGGCAACCCGGTGATTGCCCTGGCGCCGGATCAACGTCTGTGGATGTTCTATGTTTCAGTGTCCGTGGGCGGCTGGGCCACCAGCGCGATCAACGTGATGGTCTCCAATGACATGGGGCGTAACTGGACGGCGCCACGGCAGTTGATCACCTCGCCATTCTTCAACATCAGCACGCTGGTGCGCGCCGCGCCGGTGTTCCATGCCGACGGCTCAATCGGTTTGCCGGTGTATCACGAATTCATGGGCAAATTTGCCGAATACCTGTACCTGAGCGCAGACGGCGCGGTCATCGATAAATTCCGCATCAGCCGCGGCAAAAACTCGCTGCAACCCACCATCGTGCCCCTGGACGCGCGCCGCGCCGTGGCGATGCTGCGTTATGCCGGTGACACCCATCATCGCGTACTCGCCAGCCGCACCGAAGACGCCGGGCAAACATGGAGCGAGCCGTATCCGCTGGAACCGGCCAACCCCAACTCTTCGCTGGCCGCCGTGGGCACCGCCGACGATGGTCTGCTGGTGGCATTGAACGATCTGCGCGATGGTCGGTTCAAGCTGAGCCTGTACGGCACCGATGCCAGTTTCAAAGACTGGCGCAGCGTCATCGAACTCGACCAGTCACCGGATCCGCTCGGCCAGCCGTTCTCGCCCGAAGCTTATAAGGCGATCATTGGCGAAGGTTTTCGCGCTTCCAGCGGCGCGCGCCGGCTGCCATTGGAGCAACGTTTCCTGAGCAATCTGGATTACCGCGTGTGCAAGCCGCAAGGCTGTGATTTCGAGTACGAATACCCCTATTTCAGCCGTGGCACCGACGGCCTCTATCACCTGGTGTATTCGTGGAATAACACCTTCATCAAGCATGTCAGTTTCAATGAAGCCTGGCTGGAGGAGCGCCTGTGATGCTGTTTCCATGGCAAGCCCATTTGAGTTTTATCCTGCTGGGTTTTGTCCTGTTGGGGTCATTGCGCGGCACCCGGCGATGGCGCCCGTGGTTGTTGCCGCTATTGGCGCTGGTCAGTTTCATCCCGGTCAATCACCTGCCGCTGGCCGCGTATGTACGCAGTTTTACCGATGATCTGGCGATCACCACGCTGGTGTTGTTGGGCTGGGCGAGCCTGTTGCGCCTGGGCGTCGTCCAGCCGGTGAAACCGGTGGTGCGCATGCAAGTGTTGCTGGTGTTTGGCCTGCTGGCCGCGGTGTTATACCCGGCGACAATGGGACTGACTTATGTCGACCCTTACCGCTGGGGTTTCAATCCGCAGCCGATGATCGTCTGCATCGGCCTGCTGACGCTGGCGTTGGTATGGCTGCGCAATGGCTTGGCGGTGTGGATGCTCGCGCTCGGCACGCTGGCCTTTGCGCTGAGGCTCAAGGCTTCGGAAAACTACTGGGATTACCTGATCGATCCGTTGCTGGTTGGCTACTGCCTGGTGGCCGGCGCGATGCTTTGCCTCAAATCGATCTGGCGGCGTTTACGCCGCACGTCAGCTGTCGCGGCATCTTCTATCTAAACGAATGACTCAGAGGTTAACGATGGGCTGCTTGCAATCGCGACGCCTGCGCTACGGCGTGGGTGCGGCAGGTTTGACATTTTTACTGTTCGCTCTGCTCAGGCTGGTGTTTGTGCTGGGTTTTTCCGGCATTGCGCTCAGCGAGTTTGTCGATAATCCGCAGCTGCGCGAAACCCTCGGCATCGGCCTGCGTTTCGATTTGCGGCTGGCCGTGTTGCTGATGTTGCCAGTGGCCGTGCTCGCCTGGCTGCCACGCTGGAACCTGATACGAGTGCCGTTGTTGCGTGCTGTTGCTCGAGGTTATTGGCTGCTGGCGCTGGGCATTGTTGGCCTGGTGTACATCATCGATTTTGGCCATTACGCCTACCTCGGGGTGCGGATCAACGCCACGATCTTGCGTTATCTGGAGGATGCGCAGATCTCGCAGCAGATGGTTCGGGAAACCTATCCGGTGCTGTGGATTGCCCTAGGCTGGCTGACCGTGCTGGGCCTGTGGTTCTGCGGATTCTTGCGTCTTGAAAAGCTGACATTGACGCGTGAGCCTCGGGCCATCGGACGCACCTCGCTCGCCATCGGCACCGGGGCCGGATTGATCGCCGTGCTGCTGGCACTGCTCGGACGAGTGGAAAATCTCAACCTGGAAAACCCGGTGCCGTTGCGCTGGAGCGATGCATTTTTCTCCGGTAACGCGCAAATGGCGGCGTTAGGGCTCAACCCGGTGCTATTTCTGTACGACACGCTCAAGGCAGGGCAGGCGCAGTTTGACGAGGCTCAGGTACGCGAGCATTACCCGGCGGTTGCGCGCTATCTGGGCGTGGATCGTCCGGACGCACAAAGGCTGACCTTTGATCGCCAGCAGGGCGTGCAGCCGTACCGGGTCGCAGGTACGCCGAACGTGATGTTCGTCATGCTCGAGTCCCTTGGCACCAGCGCAGTCGGGGCTTACGGCAACCCGCTCAACCCGACGCCTAATCTCGATCAACTGGCGGCCCAGAGCTGGTTCTTCAAGCACTTCTACGTCCCGGTCACCGGCACCGCGAAAACCGTATGGGCGAGCATCACCGGGGTTCCCGACGTCACCCGTCAGGAAACGGCAACCCGCCATCCGCTGATCACCCGCCAACATACACTGATCAATGCCTTCACCGATTACCGCAAGCTCTACATGATTGGTGGCAACGCGGGGTGGGCCAACATCAATGCGCTGATCCAGCAAAGCATCGAGGGCGTGCGTCTGTATCAGGAAAGCGACTGGCGCGCGCCGCTGGTGGATGTGTGGGGCATTTCCGATCTGGATCTGTTCAAGGAAAGCGACCGGATACTTCGCGATCTGCCTAGGGATCAGCCGTTCTTCGCTTACGTGCAAACTTCGGGCAACCACCGGCCGTTCACCATTCCCAAGAACAACGACGGTTTTCAGGTCAGTAACCTGTCGCTGGAACAGGTGCAGGCCGCCGGGTCACGTAGCGTCGAGCAGTACAACGCCGTGCGGCTGCTGGACTTCAACATCGGCAAATTGATGGAGCTGGCCAAGGCCGGCGGCTACTACGACAACACGATTTTTGTGTTCTTTGGTGACCACAACACCCGCATCAGCCAGATCCCGCACATGCCGCCGGCCTTCGAGCAGCTGGGGCTGGAGAGCAATCATGTGCCGATGCTCATTCATGCCCCGGGGTTGCTCAAGCCCAAGGTGATCGACCAGGCCGTGGGGTTGGCGGATCTGCTGCCCACCGTTGCGGGCATGGCCGGCATCCCGTTCACCAATGGCGCGATGGGGCGCGATATTCAGCAACCGCCGCCAGAAGGTGAGCGTGTGGTGCCGCTGGTGTTGCGCGAGGGCACATTCCCGCTGATCGGTGGCGTGACCCGCCATCATCTGCTGCAAATGCAGCACGACGGGAGCAATCCGACCCTGCACGACCTGCGCTCGCTAACCCCACTGGAAAACGTCGCCGAGGAAAATCCGCAGGAATATCAGCGGTTGGTGGAACTGACCCGAGGCTTGCACGAAAGCGCCAGGATGATGCTGTACCGCAACGTGCGTTGAGGCTGGAAACTGGCGGGAGCAAAGTGTTGAGTCCAGAGCCGGGATTATCTGCTCCCTTTCCCCCTCGCGCCCTTGGGGGCGGTCCGACGTTTCGGGAGGGTCGGGGGGAGGGGGTAAATCCCGCTGACACTACACAAACTCAATTGCCATCCGCGACCTTACGCTCAATCTCATCGACCTTGCGCTGCAACGTCTCGGCGTCCTGCTCTTTGACGCGGGTGGAAGAAGGCGTGATGACCTCGTCCACAGCCTTGGTGTCATCGTCCCTGTCCGCAAGATCGCGCTCGACCACATTGACCGGTTTACCGGACGTATCGGTAGGCGGGGCGTTCGGGGTTTTGCTGTCGTTGCTGTTCATATCGTTGACCTCCGTGGGTGTAACCATTGGAGGAGGGACTGCGGCGAGCGTTCGATTTTTTTCAGAGGCTGTGAATGAACGGTACTTCAGGCAAGCGGCCTGTTTCTCATGCCTCGCAGCGGATCATCCAGCAGACGAAACTGCTCAAGCATGAAATCGAGCAGTAACCGCGTTGACGGCAGCATCCCTTGCCGTGTCGCAAATACGGCATGAATCATTTCTGTTCGGGGTTTCCAGTCCGGCAAAACCACGGCCAGTTCGCCGCGCTCGATGTAGTCGTGTACCAGTGACATGGGCATTTGTGCGACGCCGATGCTGTCGATAGCCGCGCAACGCAACATCGGCAGGCCCTTGGTAATGAGCTGCGGTCGATGTTGCAGGGTGAATTCGCGGCCATCTTCATTGAATAGCGTCCAGCTGTAATCGCGTTGTGGGCTGCCGTGATGAACGCTGGGATAGCGCGCTAGATCTTCCGGTCCATCGGGTGTGCCCAAACGGTTCAAAAGCGCTGGACTGGCAACCAGGCATTGTGGCCGTTGCGACATGACGCGGCTGACCAGATTGGAGTCCTGAAGCGGCATGGGGCGAACCCTCAACGCCAGGTCGACGCCTTCGGCAACCACATCGACCTGGCGATCACTGGCTTCCAGATGCACTTCCATGCGCGGGTGCATGGCCATGAATCGCGTGATGATTGCGCCAACGCATTCCTCCAGCAGCGCAGTCGGGCAGGTAACACGCAGCACGCCGCCCGGCTCGGTGTGGGTCATGGCGATCGCCGCTTCTGCGGCTTCGGCCTCCTTGAGCATGGCGCGGCAATGGTCGTAATAGCTTTGCCCCAGTTCCGTCACCGAGAAGTTTCGGGTGTTGCGGATGATCAGGCGCACACCCAGCCGTTCTTCGAGCTGCGCGATGCGCCGGCTCAGGTTGGATTTGGGAATACCCAGCGCACGGGCGGTCGGCGCGAAACCGCCGTGGTCCACCACCATAACGAAGTACTGAAGGTCATTGAGATCCAGCACAGTCGAATTCCATTCAGTCAGAAGGCGCCAACTATACAAGGCTGATCGTCCCTTGTATGGGAATCAGCAACCCGTTTTTTGCGACTACCGCGCCCGCCAACCGGGGCTTTAGATTGCGGCTGTTGAATGACCGCCCCGGCATCCGCCTGAACCGTCAGCCCTGCGCACTGGCTGCGCAGTTTTTGCTGTTTCTCTGGATCTATAACGTGAACAAACTCTGTGAGATGCATTCTTTCGTGACGGTGGTCGACACCGGCAGTATTTCCGAAGCCGCGCGGCGTATGGGCGTTGCCAAATCGATGGTCAGTCAACGTCTTCAGCAACTGGAAAAGCGGTTGGGCAGTATTTTGCTAGAGCGCGGCCGGCATGCGCGCCTGACCGAATCGGGCGAGGTGTTCTATCGGTACTGTGTGCGTATCCTGGCGGATGTCGACGACGCCGAAGGCGCCGTTCAGACGCTGCAGTCGAGCCTGCACGGGAGCCTGCGAATCGCCGCGCCGATGGCGTTCAGTATTCGTTATCTGACGCCGATTCTGTCGTCGTTCGCGGTGCGTTATCCGCAGTTGCAACTGGACGTCGATTTTGACGACCGCCATGTAAATCTGCACGAAGAGCGCTACGACGCGGCCATCCGGATCGGTGAACTGCCAGACTCCTCGCTGGTGGCGAAAACCATCACGCCCAATCGCCACATCATTTGCGCCAGTCCTGACTATCTGACGGCGCATGGCACGCCGCAAACCCCTCAGGAACTGTCCCGACACTTTGCGATGCTTTACGTGAACCGCGAGCCGCACGGCATGTGGACCTTGCCGGTGAACAATGCGCTGGAATCGTTTCGTGTCCGTTGTCGACTGCGTACCAACAATGCTCACCAACTCATGGAAGCGGCCAAGGCAGGCATGGGCCTGGCGATTCTGCCAACGTTTCTGGCCGCGCAATCGATTGTTGCCGGCGAGTTGCAGGAGGTGCTGGCGCCTTATGCTCCGCGCGGTGGCAATATCTCGGCGGTGTACCGGCAATCACTGCGCGCTTCGCCCAAGCTGCAAGCCTTGGTGAGCTTTCTGACTGAGCAGATCGGCAGTCCGCCAGAGTGGGAGCAGATGCTTGCCACGCACGCGCGGCAAGCGGGCTGAGTCGTTCGGAATTAACGAAACGCCGATTCGTTTTTTGCCTGCTTATGGGCCTTCGTGCCGTTCCTTAAGCTTTCCCTGAAAGGCGCCATCTCGAGCGCCTGACAAGGAAGACATGCATGAACAACACCCTTGATAAAGTCGACGTGGTGATAGTCGGCGGCGGTTCGGCTGGCGCGGTACTGGCGCGCCGACTCAGTGAGAACAACCAGCGTCAAGTGTTGCTGCTGGAGGCAGGCAAAAGCTTTTTACCCAACGAGTATCCGGACTTCGTGGCCAGCAGCGACATTGTCGGAGCCAACGCTGATCCAGCGTTCGAATGGGGTTACAAAACCCGCCCCGGCTACATCGACCATCCCATCGGTGCCTTGCGCGGCAAGGTATTGGGGGGCAGTTCGGCGATCAATGGCGCCGTAGCGATCCGCGCCCGTGCCAGTGATTTCCAGCGCTGGGATCTGCCAGGGTGGAGTTATGAAGACGTGCTGCCCGCTTTCAAGAAACTGGAGAGCCATAGCCGTGGTGCAAGCGACTTGCACGGCCATGATGGGCCACTGCCGGTCAAGCAACTGAGCAACCTGGACGTCACACCGATGCAGCGGGCGTTTATTCAGGCCACGTTTGCTTACGGCTACAAGATCATTGATGACTTTGACGCCGCTGATGCCAACGGCGTCGGCCCCTATCCGATGAATATCGTCGACGGCGTGCGCATCAACACCGGCATGGCCTATCTCACTGAACAGGTGCGAGCGCGCAGCAACCTGCAGATCCAGGCGAGCCGTCTGGTCGACAAAGTGCTGTTCGATGGCCAGCGTGCCATAGGCGTACAAATGAGTGATGGCACGCAACTGTTGGCCGGTGAGGTGATCCTGTGCGCGGGCAGTTATGGCAGTGCGGCGATTCTGCTGCGCTCCGGCATTGGCCCGGCCGCTGATCTGGACGCTTTGCAGATTCCGTTGGTTGCGGATCTGCCGGTGGGTCGCCGTTTGGTGGATCACCCGTTCTACTACAACGCCTATGCCGCCCGTGCGGATGTGATCGGTCGGCAATCACCGGCCATCGGGGCCAAGCTGTGGACACACAGCCGCAGCGCCGACAAAGGTGAGCTTGATCTGCATATCACCGCCACGCACCTGTTTCCTCACGAGCAGAGTCCGACCGGTGTCGGCTTCGTGCTCGCGGTCGCACTCACCCGGCCACAATCGCGCGGCAGCGTCACGCTGGCGAGTCGTGATCCGCTGGTGGCGCCCAATATTGACCTGAACTTCCTCGCCGAACCTGAGGATCGCCTGCGTCTGCTGGAGGGTATTCGCCTGGCGCGCAAAATCGGCGCCACAGCGCCGTTGAACGCGTTTATCCACTCCGAGCTCAATCCGGGGTCGGGCAATGAGTCGGATGAAGCGCTGTTGGCGAGCGTGCGGGCGAGCCTGGACACGTATCACCACCCAACCTCAACCGCGCCCATGGGCAAGCCGGGTGATACCGGCGCAGTGGTCGATTTGCAGGCTCGTGTCATTGGCCTGCAAGGGCTTCGCGTGGTCGACGCATCAATCTTCCCGGATGTGCCGTCGGTCGCCACCAACATCACTGTGATTGCCGTTGCGGAAAAAATCGCCGCGCTCTACGCCTGACTTGAGGTTTTTAATGACCATGAACAACACACCGGTTTTGAACTGGATCGATGGCCTGTGGCTCGATTCGGGTGTTTACAAAGACTCCATCGACCCTGCGACGTCCGAGCGGATCGGGCGATACGCCGAGGGCGGTGCCCATGAAGCGCAGCAGGGCATTGAAGCGGCGTTACGCTCGTTCGCCCAAACACCGTGGAAAGATGATCGCACCCTGCGCGCCACGGTGCTGTTGGAGCTAGCGGATGCTTTCGAGCGCAATGCCGAAGAACTGATCGATACGTTGGCACTGGAAAACGGCAAGATCCGCCCTGAAGCCGAATTTGAAGTGCGGATGGTGCCGTCCAAGTTGCGCTATTACGCGGCAATGACGCGTGCCGAGTATGGGCGAGCGGCAGAGCCGAAACCCGGCAGGATCTCCATGGTGCTGCGTCAGGCCGTGGGTGTGGCGGGCATCATCGTGCCGTGGAATTCACCGGTGGTATTGATGATTCGATCGTTGGCGCCGGCGCTGGCCGCCGGTTGCACCACGGTCGTCAAAATGCCGGGGCAGACCGCTCAGACCAACGCGCTACTGGCACGGATCATGAGCGAGGCGCGGTCTTTGCCTCGCGGGGTCATCAATCTGTTCAGCGAACTGGGGGCGGCGGGTTCCATCCATCTGGTCGAGTCCCCCAAGGTGCCGGTGATCAGCTTTACCGGCAGCACCGGCACCGGCCGGGCGATCTCGGCGGCGGGGGCGCAACATCTCAAGCGCTTCGGTCTGGAGCTGGGCGGGAAGACCCCGATGCTGGTATTCAACGATGCCGATCTTGAGGTGGCGGTGCCGGTGTTGCTCAAGGCCCTGACGGTGTTCGCCGGGCAGTTCTGCATGACCGGTTCACGGCTATTGGTCCAGCGCGATATTGCGCCCGCGCTGATCGAACGTCTGGCTGCACGCCTTGAGGCCGTGCGCGTGGGGCCGGCGGCGGATCCGGCCAGTGAAATGGGACCGTTGATCGACAAAGCCAATGTGCAACGCGTCAACCAAGTGGTCGAAGAGGCGATGGCTGCCGGTGCGCAAGTCATCGTGCGCGGCGGGCCGGTCACTGAGGGGCCGCTGGCCAAAGGCGCGTTTTATCGGCCGACGCTGTTGCGCGTAAGCGATCAACACATGGCAATTGTCCAGCGCGAAACCTTCGGCCCGGTGCTGACATTGCAGGTGTTCGACACTGCGGCCGAGGCGATTGAACTGGCCAACAACAGCGAGTTCGGCCTGGCCGCCAGCGTCTGGACCCGTGATGTCGATCGCGCCCTGCGAGTCGCACGCGAGCTGGAGGCCGGCACTGTCTGGGTCAACGACTGGGCCATGGTATTCGACGAGTTCGAGGAGGGCGGTTTCAAGCAATCGGGGCAGGGGCGGCTCAATGGGGTGGCGGCCATGGACGATTTCATTGAGTACAAACACATCGCGCTCAATCCCGGTCTGCGCCAGGTATGACCGCGATGCGATTGCAGCACTTACTGATCGGGGCGGTGCTGGCCGGGACGCTGACAACGTCCTCGCTCCTGTTCGCCACTGAAACAAGGAAAAACGCTATGCCCCAGGAGCGGTTGTACGATGCGTTGCTCGATGCGCTCACTGCGACGTTCGGCCGTCACCCCGGATTCAGGGCAACCCATGCCAAGGGTCTGCTGGTGAACGGCACATTCACGGCTACGCGCATCGCCGGTTCGATCAGCCGGGCAGCCCACTTGCAAGGGCAAACGGTACCGGTGGTGCTGCGGTTCTCCAACTTCAGTGGCGTACCGGCTACCGCTGACGGCGATCCAATGGCCAGTCCTAAGGGGGTGGCAGTGCGTTTTGCCCTGCCGAACGGCGAGTTCACCGATATCGTGGCGCACTCGTTCGACGGCTTTCCGGTGGCCACGCCAGCAGACTTTTTGGGTTTTCTGCAAGGCATTGCCGCCAATGTCGCGACACCGCCGGATCCTCAGCCACTGCAAATCTTTCTGGCAAACCATCCACGGGCTCAGCATTTCCTGGAAGCGCCTAAACCCGCACCCCGTAGCTATGCGGGGCTCGAATACTTCGGTGTTAACTCGCTGGTGTTCACCAATCGCAAGGGCGATCAGCTGATTGGCCGTTACCGCATCGAACCACTGCTCATGCAGCCATCACTGAGTGACGCCCAAGCGGCGGCGATGCACGCTGATTACTTGCAGGAGGAAATCAGCGCGCGACTGAGCAAGGGCTCGTTGAAGATGCGCTTGGTGCTGCAATTGGCAGCGCCGGGAGACGCTGTCGAAGATGGCTCGATTGCGTGGTCGCGTCAGAACCAGGAGCTTGAACTGGGGGTTTTCAGCCTTGATGCACTGGAACCGGCCGAGACTCAGCAACTCGCCCAGCAACGTCTGGCGTTCAGCCCGGGACGCTTGCTCGACGGCATCAGTCTCAGCGCCGACCCGATGACGCTGGCGCGTGATCGTATTTATCAGCGGGCGGTACTCAGGCGACAGCGACCATGAGTAGCAATACGGGCGCTCGCTGGAAGCAATGGGTGTTGTCATGGCTGGTCGTCTTGCCGCTGACGGTGAGCATGCCATGGGGGGTGGCGACGCTGCTGGAACTGGCCGACCTGGAGTGGCCGGGATGGTTGTTCAAAGTGGTGGTGGCCGGGTTGATCTCTTTCAACATGGTGTACTGGATGTTGCCGTTGAGTGCGCGACTGCTGTCACGCTGGATGCTGCGTTAGGGGCTGCGCTCCGCCCTCCGTTCAAGAGGGCGGAGCCCTGGACTCAGTCTTTGAGAATGTCGCGATCCTTGGTTTCCGGCAGGAAGAACGTACCGAGTATTGCCGTCATCACCGCAATCACGATCGGATACCACAGCCCGTAGTAGATATCACCCGTGGCTGCGACCATCGCGAAAGCCACGGTCGGCAGGAACCCGCCGAACCAGCCGTTACCAATGTGATAGGGCAGCGACATCGAGGTGTAGCGGATGCGGGTCGGGAACAGCTCGACCAGCCACGCCGCAATCGGGCCATACACCATGGTCACGTAGATCACCAGAATGGTCAGCAGCAGCAACATCATCGGGTAATTGGTTTTCGCCGGATCGGCTTTCTCCGGGTAGCCCGCGTCCTTCAGTGCGCTGCTCAGATTGGCGGTAAACGAATCGTTGCGCGCCTTGAAGTCAGCCGCGGGCAGGGCGCTGCCCTCGAAGCTCTCGACGACTTTGTCACCGATGCGCACCTGCGCGACGGTGCCGGGCTCGGCCTCGACGTTCTCGTAAGGAATCGCGCGTTTCGCCAGCAGGGTCTTGGCCAGGTCGCAGGAACTGGTGAATCTGGCCTTGCCCACCGGGTCGAACTGGAACGAGCACTGATCGGAATTGGCGATCACCTTGACCGGGTTTTTCTCCTGGGCTATGAACACGTCGGGGTTACCGTACTGGGTCAACGCATGGAAGATCGGGAAGTAAGTCAGCGCTGCCAGAATGCAGCCGACCATGATGATCGGCTTGCGGCCGATGCGGTCGGACAGGCTACCGAAGATCACGAAGAACGGCGTGCCGATCAACAGTGATCCGGCGATCAACAGGTTGGCGGTCTGAGGGTCGATCTTCAGCGTCTGCAACAGGAAAAACAGCGCGTAGAACTGCCCGGTGTACCAAACCACCGCCTGACCGGCCGTACCGCCGAGCAGCGACATGATCACCACTTTGAGGTTGTCCCAGCGCGCGAAGGATTCAGTCAGCGGCGCCTTGGACGCCTTGCCTTCAGCCTTCATCTTCTGGAACACCGGCGACTCGCTCAGTTGCAGGCGGATGTATACCGAAACGATCAGCAGCAGGATCGACAGCAGGAACGGTATCCGCCAGCCCCAGGCTTCGAACGCTTCGGTGCCCAGCGCGGTGCGGCAGGCGAGGATCACCAGCAGCGACATGAACAGACCCAGGGTCGCGGTGGTTTGAATCCATGACGTGAAGAAGCCGCGTCTGCCTGGAGGCGCATGTTCGGCCACGTAAGTCGCCGCGCCGCCGTACTCACCGCCCAGCGCCAGGCCTTGCAGCAGGCGCAGGGTGATCAGGATGACTGGCGCGGCGACGCCGATGGTTGCGTATCCGGGCAGTAGACCAACGATAGCCGTGGACACACCCATGATCACAATGGTGATCAGGAACGTGTGTTTGCGCCCGATCATGTCGCCGAGCCGGCCAAACACGATGGCGCCGAACGGCCGCACGGCAAACCCGGCGGCGAACGCCAGCAAAGCGAAGATGAACGCGGTGGTCTCGTTGACACCGGCAAAAAAGTGCTTGGCGATGATCGCCGCCAGTGAGCCGTAAAGGTAAAAGTCGTACCACTCGAACACCGTGCCGAGGGATGACGCGAAGATGACCTTGCGCTCCTCCTTGGTGATGCCGCCGCTGCGAGGTGGATTGCCTGTGGGTGTCGTGTCGATTGTGGTCATGGGTGTACTCCGTCGTACGTGTTTTTTGTAGGCCGGAGTTCCCCATTACCGCTTTATCGCACTCTGGCCTTGTGGCGTATGCCGCAATTGCTGTCGCGTGAAACTTGCACAGTCTGACCGCCTCGCGGGTGTGCGAGGTTTCCTGAAGCATAATCAGCTTCTGACAGATATCCACTCGCCAGCATCTGTACTTACGCCTTCACCCAGCGCTGGCGGCTCCACGCACTCAACCAGTCCACCGCAAACACCAGCACCAGCATCGCCAGAATCACCGTGCTGGCCTGTGCTTCCTGAAACAGGCTGAGGCTCACATACAGCATCTGCCCCAATCCGCCCGCGCCGACAAAACCCAGCACGCTGGCCATGCGGATGTTGTTTTCCCAGCGGTACAGGACGTAGGCGAGCAGTTGTGGGGCGAGGTTGGGCAGGGTGCCGTAGCAGAAGGCGAGGACGGGGTTACCGCCCTGCAGGCGGATCGCTTCGGCCGGTTGCGGCGGGGTGTTTTCCAGCGCTTCGGCGAACAAGCGGCCAAGCACGCCAGTGGTGTGCAGGGCGAGGGCCAGCGTCCCGGCGTTTGGGCCCAGCCCGGCGGCGAGCACCATCAGCGCGGCCCAGACCAGTTCCGGAATGGCCCGCAGAGCATTGAGCAGCCATCGCGAAGCACTGCGCAGCGGCCAGCCGAAACGTCCGGCAGCGGGCAGGGCGAGGACGATGCCCAGCAGCGCGGCGAGCAGGGTGCCGAGCGCCGACATGGCCAGGGTTTCCAGCGAGCCATGGAGGATCGCTTTCAAGTAATCGGCGCTCAGATCCGGGCTGAGAAAACGCTGCACATACGCGCCCATCTGTTTCAGGCTGGTGGCACTGCCGAGCTCGCCGAGGTCGAGCCCTAAGTAGATGAACGAAGCGATGACGGCCACGCCGATGCCGGCGATCAGCAACAGATTGATCAGACGGTTCATGCCAGCCTCCAGCGCAGCAAACGGCTGAGTTGATCGGCCACCAGCACCAGCAGCAGGAACGTCAGCAGAATGCTCGCGACCTCACCGCCGGCGAACATACGGATCGACAGGTCGATTTGCTGGCCCAGGCCACCGGCGCCAACAAAACCCATCACCACCGAAGCGCGGATCGCACATTCCCAGCGATAGACCGTGTACGAGAGCAATTCCCCGGCGACATTCGGCAAGATTCCATAAGCAAAACTCGCCAGTCGACCGCTGCCCGACTGCAACAGCGCGTGCGCCGGACGCTGGTCGGTGGATTCGAAAATCTCTGCGTAGACCTTGCCGAGCATGCCGCTGTAGGTGATCGCAATCGCCAGCACGCCCGCCGCCGGGCCGAGGCCCACGGCGCGCACGAACAACAGCGCCCAGACGATTTCCGGCACGCTGCGCAGGAAGATCAGCAACCCACGAACCGGCCAGCGCAACAAACGACCGAAACGACTAGGCACGCCACCCCGTGAAGCGGCAGACAGCGACAAGGCACGGCTGGCGAGCAAACTGGCGGGCACCGCCAGCAACAGCGCCAACGCCATGCCTGCCGTGGCAATCGCCAGGGTTTGCAGCGTGGCTTTAAACAATAACTGCAAAAAATCTTCATCGTGAGCGGGCGGCCAGAACTGCGCGACAAACCGGCCCATTTCATTCTGACTGTCGGGCAGCAGCACGCCCAGATTCAGCTCGCTGAGCTGGATTCCAGGCCACAGCACCGCAATCGCCAAAACCGTCAGCAGCAGACGCGGCCACGCCGCGGGATCGCGTGAATCGGCCTTCAGCATCGCGGAATCTGCACAGGCAGAGGCGCAACTGGCGAGGGCGGCGATTGCAGATGTTCATTGGCGTACAGCGCGTCGAGCATGTCGTGGCTGACTTGATCGGCAGGGCTGTCGAACAGAATCTGGCCGTCACGCAAGCCGATGATGCGCGGGAAGTGCGACAGCGCGAGGTCCACCGCATGCAGGCTCGCCACCAGCGTGACGTTATGCTCGCGGGCATGACGCGACAGCACCGTCAGCGTGTGCCCGGCCATGACCGGATCCATCGCCGACACCGGCTCGTCGGCCAGCAGAATCTCCGGCGCCTGATACAGCACCCGGGCGATGCCGACGCGCTGCAACTGACCGCCCGATAGTTGTTGGCAGTGGGCGAACAATTTATCGCCCAGATCGAGCCGTGCCAATGCCGCGCGGGCGCCGGGCACGTCGAGTGGATGCAGCAGGTTCAGCAGGCTTTTACCCAAGCTCCACTGTCCGAGCTTGCCGGCCAGCACGGCTGTGACCACGCGCTGGCGCAGCGGCAGTGGCGGCGCCTGATGCACCAGGCCAATACGCGCGCGCAGGCGTTGTCGCTGGCGGGCAGACAAGTGCCAGGCGCGTTCGCCGAGCACTTCGATCTCGCCGCTGCTGGGCCGCAGTGCGGTGGCCAGCAGGTTGAGCAAACTCGATTTACCGGCCCCGGACGGGCCGATGATCGCGACTTGTTCGCCGACGCCAATCTGCAAGTCGATGCCGCGCAGGGCATCGACTCCATTGGCGTGGCGCAGGCTGACGTGGGTGAGGCGTAGCGTCATTTCAGCAAGTCGGCAGCGCGGGCGGCTTCCTCGATGCCCTTGTAGTTCTCAGGCTTGGTGTCGATGAAACGGCTGGCAGCCTGCAGATCGAGAATCTTCTTCTGTTCAGGGTTGGCCGGATCCAGATCAAGGAAAGCTTTTTTGATCTTCGCCGCCAGCGCCGGGTCGAGTGTGCCGCGCACAGTCCAGTTGTAATCGAAGTACGACGGAGTGGTGGCGAAGACTTTGACCTTGTTGGTGTCGACCTTGCCGGCGTCCACCAGTTTCTGCCAGACACTGGCGTTCAACACACCGGCGTCGACCTTGCCAGCCTGCACCCAGGCAACCGTGGCGTCGTGGGCACCGGAGTAGGCGACGCGACTGAAATACGCTTCAGGCTTGATACCGTCGTTTTTCAGCATGAAGTAACGCGGCATCAGGCTGCCGGAAGTCGACGACACGGAACCGAAAGCGAAGGTCTTGCCTTTCAGATCGGCCAGGCTTTTGACGTTCGGGTCGGCGGTAATGAATTTGCTGGTGAACTGCGCATCCTGTTCGCGCTGCACCAGCGGAATCACCGGAGTGGTAGCGTCGGTCTTCAGGCGTGCCTGCACAAACGTGAAGCCACCCAGCCAGGCCATGTCGAGACGGTCGGTGGCCAAGGCTTCAACCACTGCCGGGTAATCGGCCACCGGGACGAACTGCACCTTCATGCCCAATTGCTGTTCCAGATACGCACCCAATGGCTCGAACTTGCGCAGCAGTTCAGTCGGGGCTTCATCGGGAATGGCGCTGACCCGCAACACATCAGCGGCTTGCGCTGCCAGCGCGGAAAGGGACAGGGCCAGGCCGGCCGTCAGTGCCAGGGTTCGTTTGAGCATGGAATTCTCCGTTTCGTGAGCGTCAAAGTCGAAGCGCCGCCGTTGTGCAGTCGAGGCTGGGCGCAAAGTCAGGTTAGACGAAACGGCGAGGTTATACGCATTCGTGGGTTCAAAGGCCAGTGCGCATCAGCTTTGGTCACACTTGATGCCCCCGGACAACCCCTGTAGGAGCTGCGGCACGCTGCGATCTTTTGATCTTGTTGTTAAAGATCAAAAGATCGCAGCGTGCCGCAGCTCCTACAAGGGGCAATCAGTGGTTTTCTGGGAGTCTGGCGATCACTTTGATCTCGAAGTCGAAACCATACAGCCAGGTCACGCCAACGGCGGTAACGGTCGGATGCGGCGCTTCGCCCCAGAACTCCGTCAGCACGATGTTCCAGATCGTCTCGAACTTCGATTGCGGATCAACCATGAAAAGGGTGACGTCGACCACGTCCTCGAACGTGCAACCGGCCTCGTCGAGAATTGCATTCAGGTTATTGAAAGCCTGACGCACCTGGTTCTGCAGATCCGGCTCGGGCGTACCGTCCTCCGTACTGCCGACTTGGCCCGAGACAAACAGAAAACCGTTGGAGCGGATCGCCGGTGAGTAGCGATGGCGCTCGTAAAGGGTCCTGCGGGTAGGTGGGAAAACAACATCGCGCTGCGTCATGGGGGTGTCTCCATCAGTGAGGTGATGGCCCAACTTTAGGGATTTGCAGGTGCGCGATAAACGCGCAAGCTTGGCGTTAACTGTTTGTGAAACCCAAACAATCGGAAGCCGAGCAATGGACCGTTTTGATGCAATGCAGGCGTTTGCACGGGTGGTCGAGGCGGGGAGCTTCACCAAAGCCGCTGAAACCCTGCACATGAGCAAGACCACCGTGACGCAACTGGTCCAGCAGTTGGAGGCGCGGTTGCGGGTCAAATTGCTCAATCGCACCACGCGCAAGGTCAATGTCACGGCTGACGGTGCGGCGTATTACCAGCGCGTGATCAAGTTGCTGGCCGACATGGAGGACGCCGAAACCAGTTTGCCCGGTGCCTCGGTGTCGCCCAGTGGCCGCTTGCGCGTGGACGTCCCCAGCCCGTTCGCTCGCTTGATTCTGATCCCGGCATTGCCCGAGTTTCACGCGCGGTATCCAGACATTCAGATCGACATGGGCGTCAGCGATCGCATCGTCGACATCATCGATGAGAACGTCGACTGCGTGGTACGTGGCGGCGAGTTGCTGGACCAGTCACTGATGGCGCGCAAGGTCGCGGATCTGCAATTGGGCGTGTTTGCCGCGCCCGACTACCTCGCTCGCTCCGGCACGCCGATGCATCCGCAGGAGCTGGAAGATTCCCATCATCGCGTGGTTGCGTTCCTGTGGGCGCGCACCGGCAAGCCCATGCCGTATGCCCTGCATAACGATAAGCAAAGCCTGCAGATCAAGGGTCGCCATGTTTTGGCAGTCGACGACGGCAATGCCTACCTTGCGGCGGGTCTGGCCGGCATGGGCGTGCTGTGGCTGCCCAGGTACATGTCCGACGCCCCGGTGGCGCGCGGCGAGCTAGTGCCGCTGTTCGAGGGCTGGCAACTTGAATCGATGCCTCTCTACATAGCGTATCCGCCGAACCGGCATATCAGTCTCAAGTTGCGAGTATTTATCGATTGGGTTGTGAAGTTAATGGCTTAGGAGGCGTGTGGTGCACTTTTTGCTTGGACGTGCTCAATGTCGTCAAATAACTAACACATCCGGCAACCCGAAAGCCTGCGGCGTTGACCAGAGTAGCGTTGAGCTCAAGGGGCTTTACTCATCATGAACATGTACATCGATATCGTCGGCGCCTGCAATCTGAGTTGCCCCTCTTGCCCGATGGGCAACTCGGAAAACCTAAACTTCAAAAAAGCCATGCAGCTCGACATGTTCCGGCAGATCGTCGAGAAAGCCAAACGCGAAGGCGTTCGGGCGATTTTTCTCTACAACTGGACTGAGCCTTTGGTGCATCCGAAGATCGGCGAGTTCATCGAGATCATCAATGCAGCCGGCATGAACAGTGGCGTCAGCACTAACCTGAACCTGGCCAAGAACATGGAAAAAGCCTTGTTGGCCGAGCCGGGTTTCTTCCGTATTTCGCTGTCAGGGTTTTACCAGGAGACCTACGCGAAGGGGCATGTAGGGGGGGACATCGAAGTTGTAAAACAGAACATGATCACGCTGAGTGAAATCGTGCAGCGTCATGGTCTGAACACCAATGTCGAGGTTTATTACCATCGGTATCTGGACAATCTGGCAGAAGAAGCACTGATGCGCGAGTTCAGTGAACGTCTCGGCTTTATATTCAACACGGGGTATTCCGTGATGATGCCGCTGGAGAAGGCGCTGGCCATTGTCGAACGCGATCCTTCCGTGACCGATACTGACCACGAGACCCTGAAAAGGCTGGCATTGCCGCCTTACGATGATCTGGTCAATGTCGTACAACACTTCCATAAGCAAGCGTGCACACTCAAAGATAACTGGCTGGTGATCGACTGCAACGGCAATACAGTGCTTTGCTGCACCATCTTCAATCAAAGCGAATATCAGGTCGGAAAGTATCTGGACATCAATGTCGACGAATTGATGAAGCGTAAAGATACCCAGAAAAACTGTGTCGACATGTGCAATCGGTGCGTAAACAAGGGGATGCACATCTACGCGATGCACCCCGGCAAGGGCGTGCTGGAAAGTCATGCAATCAATCGCATGATCGATTTCCAGCAACGCACCATTGCGGGTCTGCCGATTGATAGCGAGCAACTCGGCCGGGCCGGCGAGGTCAGTTCCGAAAATTTCGATGAAGCCCAATACCTTCAACTGAACGATGACGTGCGCCACGCCGTTTCCACCGGCGCTTTCACCAGCGGCTATCAACACTACGTGCTCTTCGGTCGCCTGGAAGGGCGAGTGGGCGCCGGGCTTTTTTCAGCGGTGTAAACGCAGTCAGGATGACCCGGTCAGTAACAGGCGTGATTGACTCCGGCGCGGTTCAGGCCAACTATCGGCGCATAACAACATGACCGATGGACCAGACCTTGATCGAACGACGTCAATTCAGCGGGGGCATGAAGGGCAAAAACCTCCGCTATCTGAATGAGCAATCCGCTGACCAGACCCGCGTGACGCGCGCGGGTTTTTTACTGCTTGAACACTTTTCGCTGCCGGCCTTCACCCAGGCGCTGGACACGATCATTACAAGCAATCTGTTGCGCGCAGAGCTGTTTTCTACGCGCACGTTTGGCTTGAGTGAAGCTGAGGTCATCAGCGATCTGGGATTGGTGATTCGGCCAGATGCGCGGATTGATCTGGCGGCACTTCAGGATCTGGATTTGTTGGTGGTGTGCGGCGGCTATCGAACCGAACTGCGCGCCAGTGACGAGTTCATCAGCCTGTTGAAAGCGGCAGCAGAACGCGGTGTCAGCCTCGCAGGTTTGTGGAATGGCGCGTGGTTTCTAGGCCGCGCAGGATTGCTCGACGGCTATCGTTGCGCGATCCACCCGGAACATCGCCCGGCGCTGACCGAAATCGCCAAGACCACCCACGTCAGCAGCGAACCCTACGTCATCGACCGCGACCGACTCACGGCATCGAGCCCATCCGGGGCGTTTCACATGGCACTGGACTGGATCAAGAACCTCCACGGCAAGGCCCTGGTCGAGGGCGTCGAGGATATCCTCGCCTTCGAGGAGTCGCGTTATCGACGGATCAAACCAGATGAGAATATCTGCGTCAGCGCACCCCTGCGTGAAGTGGTGAAGCTGATGGACGCCAACCTCGAAGAACCTTTGGAGCTGGAGCAACTGGCGGTCTACGCCGGCCGCTCCCGCCGCCAGTTGGAGCGCTTGTTCAAGGAACAACTCGGCACCACGCCGCAGCGCTATTACCTGGAGTTGCGCATCACCGAAGCACGGCGCTTGCTGCAACACACCGAGCTGTCGCAGGTGGAAGTGCTGGTGGCGTGCGGGTTTGTTTCGCCGAGTCATTTCAGTAAGTGCTATAGCTCGTATTTCGGGTATCGACCTTCGAAGGAAAAACGACTGGTCAAATAACCCAAACCCGGTATCCAAGTCGGCGTACCTACAACCTTCACATCAAAAGATCGCAGCCTTCGGCAGCTCCTACAATGGCCCCTGTAGGAGCTGCCGAAGGCTGCGATCTTTTGATGTGAGGGGACTGAAATTGACCCGCAAAGGGGACGAAGGATTCACGTCCGTTGCGGCACTTAAACGCCACTGCGCGCACACGTTTAACTTACACGCACTGTTACGCCATAACGGCTACACCACCTTGCGCCGTTGCCTACGCGTACGCCAGAATCCGCCGGCTTACGCGCTTTGAGGCGGGCTGTATCGTTTCCCTGTCACTGCAAAACAGTGATCGGGTTTGGTAGCCCGTCCTCTAAGCGTAATGCGCCGCTATATGCAGTCTCTTTTCGGGACTCGGTTTATATGGTGGCCATGCGTGGGGCTCTTTCGGGAGCGCCGGGGTTTACTCGCTTAGACCGGTTTACCAACCTGCGTAATGGTCACCACCCTCGTTTGGTAGCGTGAGTGATGGCTCCTCATTTTTTGCTAAGCGAGTGTCATCTATGTTCAAAATCACGCCAAACCCGCCAGACACCGATCCAATCCCCTACGACGCCGCGCTCGAACCTCAAAACATCAAAGAGGCAACAGAACGCGCGATCAACTTCTATCTCAATCCCTCGGCATTGAAGACTTCAATCCCCACACGCAAGACCGGCCGAATCTATCTCATCGACCCCACGGTGGATGACGAAACGCTGCTCGTCGAGGCCTACGAAACCTTGTCGTCCGCCAGTGACATGGCGCGTGAGTTCGCCGAGTTGATGGAGGGGCCACACCGCAAAAAGATGCTGGTGCTGCAGCAGGTGATCATGCTCAGCGAACTGGTGGTGGGGCGAGTCCTGGATAATCAGCGCTTGCCGCAATAGTCGCGATGCAGATGAGTGAGGGGGCTTGCTCCCTCATTGCAGACAAGCGTCTACGGTCGCGATCGTGACGCTTCAGGCTTTCTGGCTCTTATGGAGTTTCAGCTGATGTCCAAGACACCCGAACCACCCGTCACAGATCCGGCATCGCCGTACGCATCACCCAACTCAAGAAAACTCCACGAAGCGGCAGAGCGTGCGCTTGACCATTACCTGCTGCCAGCTGCCGGGATCATGGCAACACCCTATACGCCCAGCACTATGTTCATGGTCAACCCGCAGTCCGACGCCGAGTCCTTGCTGACCAATGCCAGCGGCTCTTTAGCATCTGCCACCGTCATGCTCGGTAATTTTGCAGGGCTGCTGGAAGGGTCGAACCGCCATACCTTGTTGGGTATCGCGCAAGTGGTCATGTTGGGAGAGTTGGCGGTCAACAAGGCGTTGGATATCGTTGTGCCAACGGAGTAATCACGTACGTTAGCCATTAAGCAGTCAGCCTGAGCGGTTGACTGCTTTTTTGTGCGGGTAGGGGAAGACTTTTAAAGGTGATCCGCATCAATCACAGCCTTGGCAAACGCCTGCGGATCTTCCTGCGGCAAGTTGTGGCCAATGCCACCGTTGATCAGCCGAAACTCGTACTTGCCGGTAAAGCGCTTGGCGTAGTCCTCCGGCGCCGGGTGCGGTGCACCGTTGGCGTCGCCTTCCAGGGTGATGGTCGGCACGCTGATCGATGGGGCGGTGGCCAGTTTCTGCTCCAGCGCCGCGTATTTCGCCTCGCCCTGCACCAGGCCCAGTCGCCAGCGGTAATTGAACACGGTGATGTCGACGTGATCGGGGTTCTCCAGCGCTTTGGCGGAGCGATCGAAGGTTGCGTCATCGAACTTCCACTGCGGCGAAGCGGTTTGCCAGATCAGCCTGGCGAAGTCGTGGGTGTTCTTCGCATAGCCAGCGCGGCCGCGGTCGGTGGCGAAGTAGAACTGATACCACCACTGCAATTCAGCTTTGGGCGGCAGCGGGTTCTGCCCGGCCGCCTGATTGCCGATCAGGTAGCCGCTGACCGACACCAGCGCCTTGACCCGCTCCGGCCAAAGCGCCGAGACGATGTCCGCCGAGCGTGCGCCCCAGTCATAACCGCCGAGCACCGCTTGCTTGATCTTCAGCGCATCCATGAAGTCGATGACGTCACTGGCCAGCGCCGCCGGTTGGCCGTTGCGCAGGGTGTCTTTGGAGAGGAATTGCGTATCGCCATAACCCCGCGCATACGGCATCAATACGCGATAGCCTTTGGTCGCGAGCAATGGCGCGACTTCATCGTAGCTGTGAATGTCGTAGGGCCAGCCGTGCAACAAAATCACCACCGGGCCGTCGGCCGGACCGGTTTCGGCGTAAGCGACGTCCAGCACACCCGCCTTCACATGCTTCAGCGGACCGAACGGCGAGGGCGCGGAATAGCTCGCAGCCGAAGGTTCCGCGCTTTGGGCTTGAGCCGCACCCAAAGCGCCGAACAACGACAGCGCCAGAATCGAAAGTCCGAATGCGGTTTTGCGAGTGTGCAGTGCCATTTTCATGGTGACGTCTCCTGTGCGAACTGTCGGATGAGGGTTGCGAATGAACCCTTCAAACCTTGAGTGCATTTGAGCGCCGAGACGTATCTGGCCTGTGTCGAAGAGGGGCGATGTTGAAATCCGCTGTATCGCGGCGGGGTAGGTACACAGTGTGATACACGCCGCCAAACGGGCCGATCATTGGGCTAAATCCGGCCAAGAAAATAAGTCGCTGTTTTAAAACAAAAAATATTTCATTTCGGGCTTCCCAAACGTATCGAATGTTGATAAATTGCGCCCCGTTCTTGCAGTGATCCTCACGGAGCCGCTGACAAGTGCTGTAGGGGCGTCGCCAAGCGGTAAGGCAGCAGGTTTTGATCCTGCCATGCGTTGGTTCGAATCCAGCCGCCCCTGCCATCTATCAAAAAACGCCAACTTCGAAAGAAGTTGGCGTTTTTTTATGCCTGCGATTTGGCCTCGATGGAGCAGGGCAGGCGTGCGCGGCGCCGAAGCACCGCGCACGCCGACCACTCAGTGCGGTGCGCGCGGGATGGTTTTCATCAGGTCTTCAGGGCTGATATGGCCAACCACGCTGCCCAGTTGCGGCAGGTTGAGGATGTGGCCTTTCATTTTGCCGATAATGTGCATCTCGCACGGCTTGCAGTCGAACTTCAGCGTCAGCACTTCATCGCCGTGGATCAACTGCATCGGCGCGACTTTGGTGCGCACGCCGGTCACGCCTTTGGCCTGTTTCGGGCACAGATTGAAGGAGAAACGCAGACAATGCTTGGTGATCATCACCGGCACTTCGCCTGCTTCTTCGTGCGCTTCGTACGCGGCGTCGATCAGCTTCACGCCGTGACGATGATAGAAGTCGCGCGCTTTCTGGTTGTAGACGTTGGCGAGGAACGTCAGGTGCGAATCCGGGTACACCGGTGGCGGCGTGGTTTCGGCTTTGCGGCCGCCGCGCGGATGAGCGGCAACGCGGGCGGCGGTCAGCGCTTCGATCACTTCACGGCGCAGGGATTTGAGCTGCGAGTTAGGGATGAAGAATGCCTGTGGCGCATCGAGTTTGATGTCGGTGGCGTGGTACTGCGTGGTGCCGAGTTGGCCGAGCAAATCGCGCAACTGCTCCAGTGCCTGCTCAGGTTTGTTGGCAACGCCAAACGGACCGTTCAGGGTGACGCTGGCGCTGATGCCTTCTTCACTGGTGGCGGTGACATCCAGCTGCTCTTCACGCAGACGCGCAGCCCAGCTCAGGGCGACGCGACGCTCGGAAGAGGTTTTTTGCAGCGCCTGCTGCCAGTTGTGATCGAGGTTACGATTCAACGGGTGGTTCGGACGCAGTTTGTACAGGCCTTCCGGCATTTCGTTCGGTTCGACGCGGTAGCGATAACGCTTCTCGCCGTCTTCTTCGAACTCGCCTTTTGGCTCGGCGATGTTGGCGCGGAAACCGACCACTTCACGCTTGACCAGTACGTTCAGACCGTCGCCGTTGGACAGCGGTTCGTGGGTCACGACCTGCATGTCACGCTTGCCGACTTTCTCGACCGTGCCCACCGGCAAACCGGTGAAGGTCGGCGAATCGAAGGCGCCGATGTCGATCTTGCGATCAGTCGCGAAGTAATCAGTGCTGCCGCGGTGGAAGGTTTTTTCCGGATCGGGCACGAAGAAGTGCGCGGTGCGGCCGCTGGAAGCGCGGGCCAGGTCCGGGCGATCTTCGAGCACGTCGTCGAGGCGCTGACGGTAATAGGCGGTGATGTTTTTCACGTAGCCCATGTCCTTGTAGCGACCTTCGATCTTGAACGAGCGCACACCGGCTTCGACCAGGGCGCGGATGTTGGCGCTCTGGTTGTTGTCTTTCATCGACAGCAGGTGTTTTTCGTAGGCGATCACGCCACCCTTTTCGTCTTTAAGGGTGTACGGCAAGCGACAGGCCTGGGAGCAATCGCCACGGTTGGCGCTGCGCCCGGTCTGCGCGTGGGAAATGTTGCACTGACCGGAGAACGCCACGCACAACGCACCGTGAATGAAGAACTCGACGGCGGCGTCGGTTTCATCGGCGATCGCGCGGATTTCCTGCAGATTGAGTTCGCGAGCCAGCACCAATTGCGAGAAGCCGGCCTGATCGAGGAACTTTGCCCGTTCAAGCGTACGAATGTCGGTCTGGGTCGAGGCGTGCAACTCGATCGGCGGAATGTCCAGCTCCATCACGCCCAGATCCTGGACGATCAATGCATCGACACCGGCGTCGTACAACTGATGGATCAGCTTGCGCGCCGGCTCCAGTTCGTTGTCGTGCAGGATCGTGTTGATGGTGGTGAAGATGCGCGCATGATATTTGCGGGCGAACTCCACCAACTCGGCGATCTCGCTCACTTCGTTGCAGGCGTTATGGCGGGCGCCGAAGCTTGGGCCACCAATGTACACGGCGTCGGCGCCGTGCAGGATCGCCTCGCGGGCAATGGCCACGTCGCGGGCAGGGCTGAGCAATTCCAGATGATGCTTGGGCAAGGACATAGTTTTTTTTAGTCAGGCTGTCACGGTTGAGGCGCGCATTGTAGCCCCGAAATGCGCGCCGGGCACGCCCGTGCTGCCCGATGGCAGATGCCACCCTGCCAAACCCTGTGGGGGCAAGGTTGCTCGCGAAGGGGCAGGCACATCCAACATCAATGTTGCCTGACCCGCCGCCATCGCGGGCAAGCCCGCTCTCACAGTGATTTGTGCCATACACAGATCTCGCGACCACCGCAAAACCCTGTGGGAGCGGGCTTGCCCGCGATGGCGGTGGATCAGTCAATAAAGATGTCGACTATCAGTGCATCGTGATCAGGCCTTGGCAGCCATCGCTGTCACTTCCACGCGCATGCCTTCGACGGCCAGCGAGGCAACACCAACCGCCGCCCGCACCGGCCACGGTTTGGCGAAGAAGCGCTTGTAAACTTCGTTGAACGCGGCGCGATCAGCCATGTCGGTGAGGTAGATGGTCAGATGCATGACCCGGTCCATCGAACTGCCCGCGCGTTCCAGTGCAACTTTCAGCGCTTGCAGTGTGCATTCGCTTTGCTCGGTGATGCCGCCCAGTTCCAGGCTGCCATCGGCACGGGTCGGAATCTGGGTGGAAACCATGATCCCGCCGAAGGTCGCGACGTCGGAAGAAATGGACTCGGCATCCGGATCGGGCGTGAAGGTGATGTCTTGGTTGGCCATGTGGGTCCCTTGTCTGAGCGAGTAAAGATCGCCGCAGTTTACAGATTCGTTGCCGACATGGCCCGTTTGGTCAATCGAATGGAGGCCTGTCACGCTTCTCACCTCAGGGGCGGTCGCTCCCACACAGACAGAAAGACGAAACGTTTGTATAAGCGTGTATCAATCCCGGCCGGGTACACACGCCAATAACAAACCAAGGATTCACGACACATCAGCACTACAAGCCCTGTTCAAAGTGGCGTCACCACACACCACTGAGTTTGAGAGGGCAACATCATGCGCCGTCCATTGTTCCTGACTACTGCCGCCATACTTGCTTCGATGATCGGCATCGCACACGCCGCCGATACGCAGCCTAAAAGCTGGCAGCAAGGCCTGAGCCGAACTGATCTGGTTCGCCAGGATCTCGGCGCTGCCGACCGCGAAGTGATTCAGGCACGAGTCGATTTTGAACCCGGCGTGACCTCGCCACGCCATGCGCATCCGGGCGTGGAAGTCGCGTACGTGATCAGCGGCACATTTGAATATCAACTCGAGGGCAGGGCGCCCGTGACGCTGAAGGCCGGTGATTCGCTGTTCATTCCGGAGGGTGTGGCGCATATCGCCAAGAACATCGGTACTGACAAGGGCTCGGAGTTGGCGACTTACATCGTGAAGAAGGGCGACCCGCTGTTGATTCTCAAGCCGTAGGGTTTAGTGCAGTGTCACAACCCGGCGACTCTCGCCAATCCGGATCCGGTCGAGCGCACGGTTTAATGCATCAAGTGCGTCGAGAAGGGCTTTGGCTTCCGCTTCTCGACCATCCCCCCACAAGCGTTCGGCCATTTTGTTTAGCGCCTGGATCGATCGCTCGATGTCTGCGGCGGTTGCGGCCTCTTTACTGGCCGGTTGTTTGCTGGGCATTCGGTGACTTTCCTGCATAGCGGGTAGCTGCCGTTTTAGCACGATGCCTGCGTGCCGTGAAGTTCAAGGCAGCATGGCGCCAACGTGCTTTAACTTTTTTAATGTGGTCGGTGACCAGGAATTCATCGCCCCCGCGGGATGGTTGCATCGACCTACAATCCTGCTTTGCGCATCAGAGTTGAAGATTGCCTCAGTGCGGGTTTTAGCACTACGTGTGTTGCCCAAAGTGGCACTTTTTTCTTCCCGTCGTGGTTGATGCACTCGGTGAAACTTTATGAAGTAACGAGGCCGCGGATTCCCATTTCGTTTAACTTTGGCGCTTAAAGCCTGTTCAGGGCAGCCCGTGCAAGCCCAAGAGAAAATTTTATTGCGCAGATGATTGTTTGTAATACGGTTATGTATTGCGGTGCGCTTTCGTTTGGGATTTGAGGTTGACGGGGAGGCTAGGGGGCTTCGAGCCGAAGGCAGTCAATTGTGAATTCTGCTATCGGTCAAAAGCGAACGCTGAACTACGCCCGCTTACGGCCGAGGCTGTGTAAAAACGTTTTTGAGCGCTTCAGGTGCTCAAAACCGCACTGGAAATCGCGTTTCTATGCGAAATCCACATCTGCAGACGTGCCGATAAATTTCAGATTTAACGTAGACGCGGACACTTCAATTTTGGCGAAGCGTTTTTACACACTCTGGGCCCCAAGCTGAAAGTGGCGAAGGACAGGAATCGGCCAGAAGCATTCGTTAAAAAGGGATTTACAAACTGCCCTCACGAAATCATTGCACTGCTGACGCGTCTATCCAGTTTAATTTCTAGCTCATTTACAGACATGTGCCGCATGGATCAGACTGGCCAGCCCTTTACACTTTCTCGTAATACGAAATGTCTGAAATGTTGCTAAACCCTGCCTTGCCCGGCCTTATGCTAAGACGATGGCGTCAGTTACATCGGGTCAAACAGTCCTGTGCAGCGGAGTTGTTTGGCGTCACCCAGTCGACCATTTCACGCTGGGAGAGTGGCGTACTGGAGTTGGATCCCCTCGCACACAAAAAGCTTGAGAAATTGCTGGCTGCACGCCTGACTACAGCCGCTGATCAAGCGCTGGGCCGAATGGTTCGTGAAAGCTCGCGTCCCGTTCATCTCATCTGTGATTTGACGCACCGTCTACTTGCTTGTTCATCTTCTCGAGCAGCCCAGTTCGCGAGTCCTGTCAGTGAGCTGATGGGCAGCTCGTTATGGCGCTTCGCTACGCCAAATATCATTAGCAAGGAAGTTGACCTGGATAGATTGGGTTGGCGTGAAGCCTTCGCACCACCAGCGCTGGAATTTTTAACGGGCGACAATAATTCACCCATCGTTCCGATCAGCCAAAGCTTATGTCGCTGGACACGTATCCCTCTTTCGGACGGAGCAACAGCACGCTTGGTTGAGTCGCTCTGACTGCATCGCCCTGCATATTTTATGCGTGGACGCTGCTCATCTTGAGATTTAGTCTGGCTGAACAAGGCAAGCGGCATTCTGCCCGTCCTCAGAGTCAGAGGTGTTCATGGACATCGAAAAAATCAAAGGGCGTCTCGAATTTCTGCGCGAAGCGGAAAAGCTCAAGGATGTACTTAGAAGCGCACACACCTCTTCCGGGCGTACCGAAAGCACGGCGGAGCACAGTTGGCGCCTATGCCTGATGGCCGTTGTCTTTGGGGATTATCTGACCGGCCTCGACAGGTTAAAAATGCTCAAGATGTGTGTCATTCACGACTTGGGAGAGGCCATCAGCGGAGACATTCCCGCCGTCAATAAAGATTCGTTTCCCCACAAGAGCGACCATGAGAGGAGAGATCTCATTCTCTTGACCAGTGCCCTGGATGAAGCACTAAAAGCCGAGATTCTGGCACTTTGGGACGACTACGAAAATGCTTTGTCGCCAGAGGCGGTAGCCGTCAAGGCGCTAGATAAGTTGGAAACAATGCTTCAGCACAATCAAGGCAAGAACCCACCGGACTTCGATTACGAATTCAATCTTGCCTATGGCAAAAAATACACAGATGCCGCCCCTCTATTCGAGGCGCTTCGAAACATCATTGACCAAGACACCAAACAAAACATGCTTGTAAATCCGAAATGAACCAACCCACAACATAGCCTGCCGCCGCGATGCCTATCCTGATTATCTCTGGACAAGGTCGCTTTTGGCCATTGCAGAGGGACGAAAACGTCTGCTATTGCCCGAAAACGACCAGCAGAACGCCCGCTAACGGCCGCTCTCTACCGGCCATGTCTCCACGAAGCTTGCTGGTCTACTACGGTGCACATCACTGGCCAGGACGAATATAAATGAAGAAAGTCAGTGCAATTACCCATAAAAAACCCGGCTGATCAGACCGGGCTTTCAGGTATCGCGGTGACGCGACTTGTTTATGCAGCGCGTTTATCGATCAAACGGTCCGAGCCACCTTCAGCAACGCGTTTTTCGATCAGACGGTCCGAGACACCTTCGGCAACGCGCTTTTCGATCAGACGGTCCGAGCCACCTTCAGCAACGCGTTTATCGATCAAACGGTCCGAGCCACCTTCGGCAACGCGCTTTTCGATCAGACGGTCCGAGCCACCTTCAGCAACGCGTTTATCGATCAAACGGTCCGAGCCACCTTCGGCAACGCGTTTATCGATCAGACGGTCCGAGCCACCTTCAGCAACGCGTTTTTCGATCAGACGATCCGAGCCACCTTCAGCCACACGACGTTCAATCAGACGATCCGAGCCGCCTTCAGCGACAACCGGGTGAGTCGAGGTAGCGGCGAAAGCGTTAACTGCAAAAACCGAGAAAGCGATGCTGAGGATGGTTTGGCGTTTCATGATCGTGTGCTCCGGGGTGTTTTTGGTTGGTATGGAGCAGATGTTACGCCGCGGATTTTTTAAGAGAACTTCATTACCTTGATGGTGACCATCAATTGCATTGATAGGGCGAGCGGCCGACCTCTGGTGAGCGGGATGAGAGGGGGCAGCCTTCGCAATCGGCATGTATCCGAGCGTTGATTACATTGCGTAGCAACCGTAATGCGCGACAACTCCATTCTCATTGCTGCCATTCACAACCTGAAGCAGCCATTCGCCGGGAAATGGTCATATCGCGTGGATCAGTTTCAGATCCCTGCCTCCCGAGAAGAGAAAGGCGAGCACCGCGGGTTGTCCACCTGAGTGAAGAGTTGAGGCCACATACCGCGTCGCTGCTATATCGCTTGATCAGAAGGGTTGGGAAACGTTGATAAATGGTTATGGCTTTTTAGACTAAAGTCTTCTGTGGTAAATAAGTTATAAAAAACATGAGGTTAGAGTCTATTTTGATTTCATTTTTGACCTTCTGCAAAAAATAATGAATTTATTTGCCGTGGGGGTTCTTACATTTCCTCTCCTGTCGTGATATCAAAGTACCACTAATGCTTCTGTTAAGATAAATGAGTCAAGACAAGAGAAGCAAGAATCATTGGTGAAAGCAATGGTCCAGTATTAACATCAATTGAAAATCGAAATGTTTTTAAATAAAAGTAGAAAGAGCAGGGGGCTTTGATTAAGTGTCTGGTATTTAAGAGTAAAGCAGTGTTGCTATCCTGGAATGATTGCAGGGTCATAATAGTTAATTTACTTGGTTGTAAGTTTATTGTCGCAAAGGTGCGGGCTCTCATCTATATTTTAAATCAGCCATGGTCGATGTTGATCGTGCTAAATGTTGCCCGGGCCTTTCACATCTGAAGTCCTCCGTCTGATTATATTGGTCTCATTTTTGCCGCGCATCCTCGCAATTTGCGACCGGAAACCTTCCTCGCAAAAATTAAATCCGGCTTTATGAAATAAGGCTAAGTATCTAACTAATAAAAGTATTTTGATCTGGTGGTGTTGTTTTTAAGGCTGGCAAGACGTGAGTATATCAGTCGGTGAGAAGCACTATAAGAACCAACTGCTATAGTGAGAGAGCCCAGTCGAGGCCTCATAAAAGCTTCCATGATGTATCTTTTATTCCGATGCTTAAACCTTAATTTGGATTTTTTGGAGCGCGACATGACCGTCTTTCCAAGCGCACTGACTTCGTCAAAGGGTTGCAAGGGTTGCAAAAGCAATATTGATCTGGATTTGGATTTTACTTTCGCTTTTCAGCCGATTGTGGACGTGCGCGATCAATCGATATTTGCACATGAGGCGTTGGTAAGGGGAGTTGATGGTGAGGGGGCTATGTCAGTGCTGGGTAAAGTGAACGATGATAATCGTTATCGATTTGATCAACTTTGTCGCACGCGGGCTATTACTACCGCTGCGCAACTTGGAATGACTGAAAATCTATCGATTAACTTTCTTCCGAATGCAGTTTATCGTCCAGAGCTTTGCATTAGAACTACATTGGAAGCCGCACGAAATAATAATTTCCCGCTCGATCGTCTGATTTTCGAAACGGTCGAAAGCGAATACGTTGATAACAATCACCATCTCACCAATATTCTACGTGAATATCGGGAGTTCGGCTTTAAAACAGCAATTGATGATTTTGGTTCGGGTTATTCGGGATTAACACTGCTGGCAGACTTTCAACCGGATTTTATAAAACTTGATCTGGAACTGGTGCGTAACATTCATCGTGACCACTCTCGTCAGGCTATCGTCCGAGGTATTGTCATTATGTGTGCGGAACTGGGTGTTGAAGTTATTGCAGAAGGAATAGAACATTCCGAGGAGCGGGATTTTCTAACCGAATGCGGAGTTTATCTAATGCAGGGGTACTGGTTCGCCAAGCCTGGGCGGTTGCAGGAGCTGAGTGCAACACGGTTATTGAATTGAAGCCGGAGCATCATGCCGCATTGCCATGGAGTTTTGCATGACCTCTCCCATCACCTCGATGGGGCATTTGAAGTCGAAGCGCTTGC
>NZ_JAENSQ010000030.1:0-66562 GCF_016613125.1 Pseudomonas sp. MF6776 | reverse complement strand
GACCGTCGAAGCCGTCAATCGGACAGTAGCGAGGATCAATCTACGCCCGCGCAAGCGCTTGGGCTGGAAGACGCCGTACGAAGTGCATACAGGGGTGAGCGTTGCACTTATGTGTTGAATTCAGGAGGTTTAAGTCTCACAGGCATGCGTTTGGCAAACGTGATAAGTACACCAGTCGCAATTCGCCGCTTTCGCTTGGGTATGGGCCCAATTAACCTATTGCTGTTGGCTCTCGGCGGTCTGTATTTGTACGCTTGGTTCCGCCAAGCCTCTCCCATGCAAAGCTATCTCGCTAACTGTTGCTGGTCCCATCGCCGAGCCAACACTAGCAACACTATCGCTCCTCAAGCCCAACTGGACGAAATCAATGCGCTGATGATGCTCCTCTACCAGCCACGATTGGCGATGGAGACCCGGGAAGTGCGGATCAGTGGTTCGCTGGGCGATACCATCACGCAGGACGGCATTAGCCAACTGGTCATTGATTTGCCAGGGGCTGCTCCAGGTGCCGCACAAATCGATCTGTCTATGAGTGGCAACTTGACCCCTGTCTCGGCCGGGTTCGGGTCTGGTACTAGAGGTGCGCCGACGGATATCGGAGCCAGTTGGCTGAACGGAAGCCTGTGTACTTGGATACCGGTCGATGCCGGCCAAGGTCTACGCTTGAGCGGCAGCTTTCCGCAGCCGCTCACCCGGCTGACCCTACGTTTGTGTTACCTCAGCCCTGTGGCATTGCTGGCTGGTGTCGGTGCTACCATCGGCGGCGCTAAGGGTATTTCTTATACGCTGTCGCCTAATGGCGGCCTGTTGAGCCCTGACGGTGAAATTATAACCTTACGTCCAGGCGAACCAACCCCTGAACTGGATAGGGCCATCGTTCATCGAATAGGCCCTGAGCAGAACTCCAGCTTTCTAAGTCCAAAGGACAAGCTATGACCTCAGCAACACCCGGCAGCCGTGAGGGACTGCTATCACAAGAACATTATCTGGCGCCACCTGCCATTCCTACGCGGCAAACACCCAAGGATGTCCTTAATACCATCTGGCACAAGAACGAGGTGTTTCTCGATATCGGCTCATACAGCATCGGCTCTTTTGTGATGGTGTTATGGCCTGTGCTGTTGATTTTTTTATGGTTAACGCAAACCATGGGTTTTGACGCGCTGGATGCTGCCTACTGGTACGGTTTTATGTGTTTCTGCGGGTTTCCGATCTTGATCCTCATCTACATGTTGAGCCGCCCTGTCCCTCTTCCTGTGCGCTTTAACCGTCAACGCCGCGAAGTATGTGTGCCATTCAAAGATGGCCGATACTGGATCGTGCCTTGGGAGCAGGTTACTGCCCAAGCAGTGGCGATGGACTCGGTGGGTCAGCACGGAAAAACCACTCAAGGTCTATTGATAGTGGGATTTCGCAATCCCGATCCCGACGCGCCAGAAAAGGAGCGCGACTTCAGTCTAGGGTTCAACTGCGGCGGTGGTGAAACGGCTATGAGCCTCTGGGAGTGCATGCGCAGCTACATGGAGAAGGGGCCAGACGCGATCCCAGATAGCCGATTGGGTAGAAAACCTTACGCCGAAACACAGATCGGTTCCATCGTTACCAGCCTTTTCAAAGGCGACATTCTGGACGTCTTGCACGGGTTGTTTTTTGTTATTTTCCTAGGAACATACTGGGCCGAAAAATTGCAAAATTGGAAACTCGCACCACCACCTGATCTGACCGATCCCGCCATCGTCGAATGGTCCAAACCCCTTCCTCCCGAGCATTGGGCCAAACGCTCCCCAGAACTGGAAGAAGCCATCGCAAAGCGTGAAGCCGAATTGGCTATGCAGACGGTGCAATGAGTAAAAATTAAGAACCGTAGAGCTCTAACGTTTGAAGCCCGAGGGAAAGGCATGACTTCCGCCACAGCAGGCAGCCGCAAAGGACTTTTCTCACGAGAGGATTATCTGGCACCACCGGCTGTCCCGACGGGGCCGCCGCCCAAGGATGTACTGAATACCATTTGGCGAAAGAACGACGTTTTTCTTGATATTGGCTCCTACAGCATTGGCTCTGCTGTCATGGTGCTGTGGCCGGTAGTAATGCTCTGTTTACTCATGATCTACATAGAGCGAAATGGCGAGAGGCTGGTGGGAACAGCCCTATTGTCGTTGGTGCTAGTTGGTATTCCGATATTGATCCTTTTACATGGGCTGACTAAGCCCGTGCCGCTACCTGTTCGCTTCAACCGCCAGCGCCGAGAGGTCTGCGTGCCATTCGATGACGGCCGTTACTGGATCGTCCCGTGGGAACAGGTCACCGCCCAAGCAATATCAATGGACTCTGTCGGCCAGCACGGCAAAACAACTCAAGGTCTATTGGTGGTGGGCTTTCGCAATCCCGATCCCGATGCACCCGAAAAGGATCGCGACTTCAGCTTGGGATTCAGTTGCGGTGGCGGCGAAACGGCCATGTGTCTGTGGGAGTGCATGCGCAGCTACATGGAGGTTGGGCCGGAAGCCGTTCCGAAGTGCAATTTTGAGGGTGAGAACAGCCAAAAAGGCTTGATCGGCTGGACCATTAGTATTTTGTTCGACGCATTAAAATCCGCAGCCAAGGGAGACTTTAAATCTGCAATTAAAGATGTTTTCTTCACTGTCTTTTTAGGTGCTCCTTTGGGGTTTTATTTGCAAGAACGCAAGCTGGTTCCGCCACCTGACTTGAACGCCCCGGCTATAAAAGAATGGTCGAAACCACTGCCGGCTGAGCAGTGGACCAAACGCTCTCCTGAGTTGGCAGCAGCCATCGCCAAGCGTGAGACAGAAATGGCCGAGCAACCACTACAGTAATTGGCTTAAGGGGGAGCCGTGCGCCGTTACCTGAGGACAACACATGAGTACGCCAGTGACGGCTACCTTCCAAAACGCTTTAGACCAACATGAAATCCCTGATTTCTTCAAAGGCAACGGGTTCTACTTCGCCAGAGGCTGTGACTGGGGCGACCACTTGCACATAAACAACTGGCAAGGGATGTGTGCCGTGTTGAGGCACCAGGACTCAGCGCAAGTAAAACTGACCCGGATCTTTGAGGAGTACGTTCAAAGCCTCGAGGAAAACTACATCGACTCGGACGGATTGTTTTCGAACCTGAGGGCCTATTACATCCTGAGGAAGAAGAACCCGTTTCTATCCGCGGCGGGTTATGACCTTACCGCCGCCCTTGGTAAAACCAGCCGGAATAAAGCAGGCGTGTTGTTCAGGCTGCTCCGAATATCCTACGACAAGGAAAATGCTGGCACTTCGAAATACTCGTTCGCTCAAGAGCTTCAGAGACTGCGTAGCCTTGGTTGCACACTCGAACTCGAATCGCTTTAGCCTCGAACCATTGAATCTGGAACTCACATGAACACCCGCCAAATCAAACTCGCCAACGGCTGGACCGCCATCTTCGAAAACAACGGTGAGTTCCACATGGGTGCAGAAGGTTGGAGCTTGCTCCTGCAAGGGCCCGATAACAGGACGATCCAGTATTTCGCCGACCAGATTGTTCTGGTCAACGATGAAGACGGTAGCCAGGCCAATTCGTGCATTCGTTTATCGAGTGATGGTGTTTACGGGTACTTGAGCACAGCCGTTGATAATTGCTGGGTAATCGATTTTGCGCGGGGCATGATCGCCCCGCATCGAGTGAGTATTCGTCATTACCATGACGCCTACGATGAGAGCGTTGCGCTTTACGAGCAGCCGGCCTTCAAACGTGCGCGGCAATACATCAGTGTCGTCGGAAGACACATTTATCTGACCTTTCCGCTGACCAAGGATGAGGATTTCCCCAAGGTATGGGATGAATATCTGTCGATACGCAGACGCCAGCTCGACGAGCTGTATTTCAGAAACTGATCAGATCCGGCGCGCCATCGTCAGCAAAGCGTATTTGCGCCAGCCCTATCCGATCAACTCGTCCGCCACCGCATACTTGACCACCACACGATTGCGATAAAGCCTTTCGCGCATCACCAATGCCCCCACCTGCCCCTTTTCCCGAACTTCCCGCCAGATCTCATTCTCCCGATATACCCGTTCCCCTTCGCGCACAAACCGATGCCCTTCCTGGAAAACGTGATACCGATACGCCCGCAACTGGTCACATAACAACTCACCTTCCAGTTGCGTCTGCCCGACATTCAACTTCAACTGAAAACACCGGTCTGTCGGGTTATGCAGCACCAGGTCAATGTAGTTATAGAAAATCGCCGCACCGGAGCCAAACGGCAGTACTCGTCCCTCATCCGGAAACGGATCGAAGCTGTGATTGGAGCGCTCAACCACCACCAACGGTGAATGTATGGCCATCCAATGAATCAGATTGCTCAATTGGCATATCCCGCCACCGACGCCGGTGCGGGCCTCGCCGAAGGACAATTCCATCCCTTCAACGTAGCCACGTTTACGCGTTGGCCGGCCGACGAGACGGCAGAAGGAGAAATGTTCGCCAGGCGCAATGATGACGCCGTCGATGGCAGCGACGGCGAGTTTGAGGTTGATGACTTTGTTGTGTTGCAGGGCGAGGTCGGAGTCGCCGAGTTTACGGATGAGTTTCGAGGTGTGTTTGAGGTAGCGAAATGGCAGGCGTTCGGTCGACACAACGGGTCGAGCGTAACGCTTGCTGGAGCAGTGCCAGGCGATGTGCCGGAACAGTCTTTTTTGCCACACGCGCAGCCAGTACAACGCCGGGTGGTAGAGGGAAAGTGGTTTCATCCGTGACGCAACGGCGATCGCCGCTTCTTCCTTGGATCGTGAATTGAGCGGGCATTCTAGCCTTTAACCCGAGCGCGCCAAGCAAATACAGCGGCTTTCTCTCGACTCACTTCGACACATTCTGAAGCGCTGCCAGACCTGCATATTAAGGTTCGGCTAAGGTTGCATCGCTACTATCCCGGTCCATGAGCCCCCTGTCGTCATTGAACCGTGGATGAGTCTTTCTGTTATGAGTGCGTTTAATCTGCCAACCCAACCACAGCCGAACTTCAGCCTTGTCCTGGTCAATTACAAGACCGCCGACATTACTCGGATGTGCCTGGAACTATTGCACCAGCACGCCCAGGAAAAGCGCATTCCAGTGTGGGTGGTGGACAACGATTCCGCGGATGAGAGTCTGGATTATTTGCGTTCGCTCGACTGGATCAACTTGATCGAGCGGCCTTCTCCGGGCAAAGAAGCGGGCCATATTGCCCATGGCAAGGCACTTGATCTGGCGCTGGAACAGGTTGAAACCGATTACTTGTTTTTGCTCCACACCGACACCTTCGTCTATGACAAAGAAGTGTTTGAAATGATGCTGCGCGAGTGCACAAAAAGTGCGGACATCGCCGCAGTTGGTTGTGTCGAGCAAATCAATCGGGGGATAGTGCGGGATACCTGGCGTTTAACTTCACGCTTTTGCAAGCATTATGTTCGTCAGGCAAAAGTTCGTATGGGGATGAAATCCAAACCGCCAAGACCTTATAAGGAAACTCACCTGAAAAGTTTCTGTACGTTGTGGAACGTGCGACTGATGAAGTCTCATGGCCTGCACTTCTGCATGGATGATCGCGTACCCGGTTACACCCTGCAGGATCGAATGGTGAGCCTTGGATACGGCATCAAACTGCTGTCGCCGCGCAAGATCTTCCGTTATCTCGATCACATCCAAGCAGGAACGGTCGCCGCTGCAGGCACCTACGGGAAAAATCACCGTCGGACGAAAATGTATCAGGCGACTATCGAGCGTTTCCAGGGACAGCGAGACAAACGCGGGATACAAACATCGGTTTAACTCACGGCAATAAAAAGGGTGACTTTAAAAGTCACCCTTTTTTTTAACTGAAATTGTATACATTTGCTCCGATGGAGGTGTTCGCCCAGTGTAATGGCCTGGCAATCCATGCACCGGTAAAGAGCCCTGACACTGGGCGAACGCGAAGGATTTTAATAGAAGTTGGCGGATATGTCGCCATACTTCAATGTAAATATTATGTACAAGAAAGTTAATAGATATTTATCGATGAAACCCCACATAAACCTTTCACGAAACTTTCAGAGCCCCCACAACCAACTAATAGTATGACTACTCTAATACAAAGACTGTACAAGAGCAGTCATCCTGTAGAGCTATAACTCAATTTTCGTGCTGACTGGTCACTTTTAATACATCGGTATAAGTGACTACAACGCTCTGCCCGACTTTGAGATTTTTCAGTTTGTCCTGAATTTCAGGCCGTTCGACGTTGAGGGTTTTCGATACGCCGGCAGGGTTCTGCAGCGTCACCTGATTTGTCTTCAAATCAATTTTGGTGATTTTCAATTGCACCTGGACCTGACGGTAAGCCTCGCCGCCGGGATTGCTGCTGCCCGGGGCATTGCGCAGCTCGCCGGTTCGCTCGGTGGTGCCAGGCAGACCTTTATCCACATCGGTATCGAGATAGGCCGCAACGGAGCGCATGACCTCCACGGTAACCTGGTCGCCAACCTTCAGATTGGCGAGGTTTTTCGCCTTCTCCGTGAGCTGTACGTGAACCTGCTTGCCTTCGGCGCCTTCCAGCACAACCTGATGATTCTGCGCATCAACCGCTAATACTTTGGTGGTGACTTTGTCGGCTTCAACCGTTGCCGACAGCGGTATGTCGGCGGCAAACGCAGAGAGACTGGAGGCAGACAGCAGCGTTGCGAGGGCGATGGACCTGGCGATTGCATGAAGCTTCAGAAGCGTACTCTCCCTGTCGTTGAGTGGCAGCACCCGACGCCGGAATCATTTCAGGCGCGGGGTGTGTCACTGAGCATAGACGCTGGTCAGGGCTTGGCTTTGGTTTGTGGCGCGGCGGTTTCCTGTGCGGTCGATTCGCCACTGGCCGTGCCTTTAGCGCTCTCTTCACGCTGCTTCGGATCGGTAGGACGCAGCGCGTCGTTGTCGCGCTCGGTTTCCCCCGCTGGCCGGGGTTCGTCAGGATGCTGGTTTTCAGATTCAGGTTTCATCGGTGTTGTCCTCAGGCTTCAGGGTCGTCAAGTTCGCGGGCGACGTTTACGGCGGGAGAATCCTTGTGCAGGTCGTCGCTCATCTCTGGTCCTCGACAGGAAGTACCTTTTGTAGAGGTTCGACGGCCAAATGGAGTTCAACCGGATCCACGCAGGAGCCACATCAGTACCCGGTCATTTCCAGATACCCCTTGCCGCCGTGGCTGCCGCTGACACGCACCGGGCCTTCCCAATAGGGAATGCGCAGGTCCATCCATGCGTTGGGGTTGAGCGCCGAGAGGCTGATGTCGAGTTGCTTGTCTGGAATGCTGATCTTCCAGCGCACCGGCATCGCGCGGCCGGCGACCTTGGCGGTGTCTTGCGGGACAAGTTTGATCTGCTCGCTATGCAGCGTTTGCGTCTGGCCGTCAGCGCCGATCCAGGTGCCGGTCAGGTACGGCGCGCCCTCCTTCTGGCGCATGCGATAAAGCATCAGGTGTTCGCCGCTGTCCAGGTGCAAAGAGAACCAGTCCCAGCCAGTCTGGCTGGCGGTCAGCGGCTGGCTGCTCCACTCGCGGTCGAGCCAGGCAGGGCCGCTGACGGTGTAAGTCTGGCCATCGATCTGCAACGTGCCACTGGCCTGAAAAAACGGTTGGCTGTAGTAATACGACGCCTGCCCTTGTTCGGATTTCTGGCTGAACCCCTTGTCGCCCTGCAGCACCAACGGACGGCTGGAGGTGAGATGCAGTTGATAGGCAAATGATCTATCACGCGCACTAAGCTGCAAGTCACTCAAAGGATCGACCGCCTGACTGCTGAACTGCCAATCATCGATCCACGCCTCGAACGGCGCCAAACGCACGCCGGCCTGACCAACGCCGCCACGGGCATAACGCTCGGCGGCATGATGCGCCGTTGCCGAAGTCACTGCCGCATGGCCCAGCCAGATCGTTTGACTGCCCCAACCTGCCTGCTCCGGCACCGGTTTGAGGGCGCTGCGAAACAGCGTCCATTGCACGCCGAAATCATTGCCCTGCTGATCCTTGAGATTGGCGGTGACGTACCACCACTCAATGCGAAAACCCTCATGGGCACCGTGATCCGCCGGAAAGCTGAACACCCGCCCCGGCACCACCGGCGTAAATGCCTGTGCCTGATTGCCCATCCCGGCAAAGCCCTTTTGCTCGGGCACTGACTGATCGCAGCCGCCGAGCAACAGCAGAACCATCAGCACAACGAAGTTAGTCCTCATGGGCAAACGTCCTCAGCAGATCCGCCGGTTGCGTGCGGTACAGCGAATACAACGGCCACGCCGACGCCAGCAATGTGGCCAGCAACGCCAACCCCATCAGTTGCAAAAGCTGCCAAGGGAACACGCGCAACGGCAGACGCCAGCCAAACGCCTGTACGTTGATCACCGCGTCCAGACACCACGCCAGCGCAATCCCCAGTGGCAGCGCCAACACCAGCGTCAGCACCGCCAGCAGCCAGGTCTGGCCGAGGTTGAGCAGCATCAATTGGCGCCGTGTCACGCCCAGCGCCCACAGCGGCGCGAGTTGGCCGAGGCGGCTTTGGCTCTGGGTCAACAGGCTGATAAACAGTGCCACGCCCGCGACCGCCAGGGTCAAGGTGTTCAAAGCCGCCGTGGCGGCGAAGGTGCGTTCGAACACTTCAACCGACCAGCCTTTGAGCCGCGCCTGATCGACGATGCGGCTGTCATCGAGTTGAAAACGCGCCTGTAATGCACTCAGAAATGGCGGAATGTTTTGTGGGTCGATACGCAGATTGAAACGGTTCGGCGTCAACTGCGGCCATCCGCGCAGCAGATGGTTGCTGTTGACCAGCAAGTGCCCCTTGGGATTGCCGTAATCGGCGTAGATGCCGACCACGCGCGGCGACCACGCGCCATTCGGTGCAGGAATCGTCAGGCGATCACCGGCGCGCACCTGCAGGCGGCGGGCGAGTTGCTCGCTGAGCATCACTGCATCATCCGTCGCCAGATGCGCCCATGGATCACCGCCACTGGCATCGAGCAATGGCCAGTGCTGGCGATAGTAAGGATGATCAATCACCCCGTAGACATCCGCCGGCCAGCCTTGCAAGGTGACCGCGACTTGCCAGTTGGGCAGCACCGCCGTCACCAGTGGCTGCTGTTTCAGCCAAGTGGACATCTCGCGGGCCTGGGCCGGGCTGCTCGGATTGATGTAAAGCTCGGCGCTCAGGCGTTGTTCGAGCCAGTCGTTGAAAGTCTGGCGAAAACCGGCAGTCATGCTGCCAGCGCCGATGTTGGCCGCCAGCGCCAGAAGCAACGCCATCAGCGCCAGGCTCAGTGCCGGCAATTGCTGGCGGCAGTCGGCGAGAAACCATTGCCCGAGCACCGAACGACTGCGCCCGAGCAGTTGATTCAACACGCCACTCAACAGCACCGGCAAGGCCAGCGCGGCGCCGAGCAGCAACCCCGCCATCAGCACAAACCCGCTGGCCAGGCTGTCGCCCCAAAGCAACGCCACCAGCGCAATCACGCCCAACACCAGGGCCAGCCAGCCCTGACGCCGCAACCAGCGCGTGTATTGCTCATGCCAGGCTTGCGGATCCGCCACCGCCAGCAGCGGCAAACGGGCTGCGCGAAGCAGGCTGTTGGCACCGGCCAGCAAGGCGCCGAGCAAGCTCAAACCGATCCCGCTGAACCACCACCAAGGGCTCAGACGCAACTGCCCCGCCACTTCTGCGCCGTACAACCCGCGCAGGCTGGCGGCGACATCCGGCAGCAACACACTGGCCAGCCAGTAACCGCTGATCACCCCGAACACTCCGCCGACCAGCGCCAGCACACCCAATTCGAAAATCAGGCAACCCATCAACATCCGCGCACTGACCCCGCAGGCACGCAATGTGCGCAGCAAGCCGCGCCGTTGCTCCAGCGCCAGGCCGATGGCCGCATGCACGATGAATAAGCCGACAACAAACGACAGAAAACCCAAAGCATCAAGATTGAGGTGAAAGCTCTCGGTCAGGCGCGCCAGATTGTTTTCCTCGCCACTGCTTTTGAGCTGCAACAGGCCTTTGAGCGTGGCCGGCAACTCGCCGTGAAAATCCTTGGGCAACAGCAAACGCGAGAGTTGTGCGGGTTGTTCGAGCAGGGTTTGCGCGACGCCGATGTCGACCAATAACACGCCCGGCGCCATGTCCTTTTGCGCCAGCAACGGCGGCAACGTCTGGCCACTGACCGTTTGCGGCGTGGCGCCTTCGCGCAGGTTCAGGGCCTGCAGGGTTTCCGGGGAAATCCACGTACTGCCCGGCGGCGTGAAGAATTCGACGACACGCTCGATCGGCATCGCCTGCCCGGCCACAGCGGAATCCGCAGGCAGCGACACCGGTTCGATGCCCATCAGTTGCAGGCGTTGATTGTCGTGATCCTTGAGTCTCAAGCGTCCATTCAACAGTGGCGACACCGGCCAGCCCTGGCGCCGCAGGTCGATGAACCATTGTTGGGGGAACGTCGCACCGCTCGGTGTACTGAGGCTGGCTTGCGGTTCGCCGCCGATCAATTGGCTGGCGCGAGCGTAACTGTCGCGAGCCTGACTGTTCAGCGCCTCAACACCAGTCAACAGGCTGGTGGCCAGCCACAACCCGGTCAGCACACTGAAAAACTGCACCGGGTGCCGTCGCCAATGGCTGAGCAGCGCACGCAGGGTTTGCCGGAAGACAATCACGTCAAACGTCCGCTGGACAGCACCACCCGCTGCGCCAACCGCGCCGCCACCCGAGGGCTGTGAGTGACCATCAGCAAGGTCGTCGGCGTGTCGTCGAGCAGCTCCAGCAACAATCGCAGCACTTCGTCACTGGTCGCTTCATCGAGGCTGCCGGTCGGTTCGTCGGCCAACAGCAGTTTCGGCTGCGAGGCCAGCGCCCGGCCCAACGCGACACGCTGCTGCTGGCCGCCCGAGAGCTGCTCGGGATAGCGTTTGAGCAAATCGCCCAGGCCCAGACGTTGCACCAGATGCGCTTGCCAACGCGGATCGTGACGCCCGGCCAGGCGTGCCTGAAACGCCAGATTGTCTTCGACGCGCAAGCTTCCGATCAGGTTGAATTGCTGGAACACCAAGCCGATTTCCGTGCGCCGCCAGTTGGCCAGTTGCGCTTCGTTCATGCTTTCGAGCCGCTGCTCGCCGCTGCGAATGCTGCCGCTGTCGACCTTGTCGAGACCGGCGATCAAGTGCAGCAAGGTGCTTTTGCCACTGCCGGATTCGCCCATCAACGCCAGACTGCTCCCGGGTTCCAGCGTCAGGTCGACGCCTTGCAGCACGGGTAACGGACCTTGGGGGGTAAGGTAACTTTTGCAAACGTTTTGGATCTGGAGCATGCCGCCACCTGATGAGTCAGTGTGGGGCAAGAATAGCGGATGACGGTGACAGACCTGAATCCTGCGTTGAATCACACGGCCTCATCGCTGGCAAGCCAGCTCCCACAGGGTGCGAGGGTGAACGCCATAGTGTGAACACCCTCAATTACTCTGGGAGCTGGCTTGCCAGCGATGAGGCCAGTTCTGCCCATACAAAACCTACTGCCCCGCCGCCACACTCGCCGGCGCCTGCGTCGGCGTCACAATGCTGCCCAGATCAATATGTTTCCACTCCGGCTTGGCCCCCAACCGCGCATTGAAGCGATAGTTGAAGGTGAACTCATCCACCGTCGGCACCGTCAGCGGCTTGCCGTACACCGATTCGATGCCCGCCAGGTCATAACCCATCAACTGCAACAGCGTCGGGAAGATGTTGTAGTGACTGGAGCGATCCTTGTTCGCCGCCAACTGCGCCGACCAGTCGAAGGTTTTCAGATCGCGGCCCTGAATCACCACCAGCGGCACCAGGCCCTCCTCCTCCACCGGGTCCCCGCCGCAATGGGTATTGAGCCCCGGGTTGCCGCGTTCGTGCAGATCCTGCCCGTGATCGGAGGTATAGATCAGCAGTGCATTGTTCAGATTGCCCTTGGCCAACACCCGCGCAAAAAACTCGCCGACGTTCCATAAAACCGCGTTTTTGTAGGCGTTGCGGTAAAGCACCCAGTCATCCACCTGACCATTGAAACCGTCCCGTTCACCGGTATCGGCGACTTCCGTGAACTGCCCGCGCGGCAAGGTCGGGCGGTAGGCCATGAAGGCATCCGGGTATTTGTCGTGCACCGGAAAATGCGCGCCGACCTTGTTGATCAGGATCAGCTCGGGCTTGTCGTCGTTGAGCAGCTCGATCAGCTTCGCGGCGGCGGCCATATCGCGGTCGCGCACGCTGGTGCGGTCGAATTGGACAAACTCGTCGATGTCCTTTATCTCGGCGTCGTTCATCAGGTTCTGCAGGTTGCCACCGGTACGTTGGGCGTCGATGTACACCGTGCGCAGGCCGGCCTTTTTTGCGTACTGCCAGATCGACGGCAGGGTGCTGTTGATGCGCATGTAGTCGGCGCGGGTGCCACCGTAGCGCAGGGTGATGTTGGTGTCGGCGCTGCAATTGGCGATGGACGCCGCATAACCGTAATTGAAGATGTCGACGCCTGCGTGGGGCTGTTTGAGGTTGCTGTGCACGCCAAATGGCGCGTTGATATCCAGATAATTGCCGGAGATGCTTTCGTCGATGATCAGCACGATGTCATGCCCCACCGCTTGCGAACTGCGCGCCAGCGTGACCGGCTCACGCGGGCCGACGGTGTTGTGCAGCGCTTCATAGGCAAACAGGTTCAGATAGGCCAACGGCGTATACATGATCGGCAAACCCCGGGCACCCTCGCCCGCGCGCAAAAACAGCACGGCGCTGAGCAGCAGCACGCCACACAACGGCGCCGCCACGCGCAACGCGTTCGGCACCATGAGCGAATGGCGCGGCTTGAGACCGATGGCAAACAACAGCAGCAAGCCATTGAGCGCGCTACGGATGATTGCGTCCCGGTACTGGTACGCCGCTTCCTGAATAAAGCCGCCGGAATACACCAGCGAGACGAAATTGCTGTAGCTCAGGTAATCCGCGGTGACACGGGTATAGATGTCGAAAAACACCGCCGAACCAAACATCACCAATGCGAATAGATGTCGAATGAGTGTCTGACGTATATACGCCGTTAGATATAACGCCAAAGTTAGCGCCAAAAACATCGCGCCAAAAAGAAGTATAGAAAAACCCAGGCCGATAGCATTTACCCGCTCAATGTAATAAGCGGAGTAAAACAACAAATAGATAATTAAAAGCAGTTCTTTCGCATATCTGAACATGGCGATACCGGTCGTGCAAAAAAGCGGGGAGTCAAAGGTTTGTCGGGTAGAACCTGACACTAGCACCCAGCCATCAAAGCGCAAGAATTGACTGATTCTCCGGTAAAGCGTCAAAAAAACGTTGACTCAAATCTGACACACCTTCAGCGCCAGAAGCCTTGAAATGTAAGGCTTACAACCGTTTATCGCTTATTCTGAATCTGAACAAATCTGCAAAAAATCAACAAATCCAATCGCAGCAATGACTTGATGGCCAATCGCCAAAAAACCCTCAAGTGTTATACAGGTGCAACATGTCATTTTGCTGACACGCTTTTCAAACACTGCGCTATACCCCTTCTACGGTCTTCTAAAAACTTCTTCTTTTCGCTCTATCGAGGGTGCGCAGATGGACGTGAGCGTATTTGGCACGGGCTATGTTGGACTTATACAAGCTGCTGCACTTGCAGATGTCGGACATCGGGTTTTATGTGTTGACATAGACCCGAAGAAGATTAAACAACTGCAACAAGCCGTGCCGCCCATTAGCGAACCAGGGCTGTCCAGCGCACTTGAAGAAAACATCAAGGCTGCGCGCCTTCTGTTCAGCACTCAGGCCAGCGACGCGGTCGAACACGCCGAGCTGATTTTCATCGCGGTTGGCACCCCGGCCGATGAAGACGGCTCCGCGGACCTCAGCCATGTGCTCAACGTTGCCCGTCAGATCGCCGGTTTAATGGAGGCCGATCGTACCCTGATCATCAAATCCACGGTGCCGGTCGGTACCGCCGATCAAGTCCTCGCCACCGCCAACAGCGAATTGCTGCGCCGCGGCAGGACCGATTTGAACGTGCGCGTGGTCTCCAACCCCGAATTCCTCAAAGAAGGCAGCGCCCTCGCCGATTGCATGCGCCCCGACCGGATCATCGTCGGCACCCGCGATGAAGAGGCCCGCGAGCAAATGAGCGAGCTGTACGCGCCGTTCTGCCGCAACCACGAAAAACTCATGTTCATGGATAACCGCAGCGCCGAGCTGACCAAATACGCGGCCAACGCGATGCTCGCCACGCGCATCAGCTTCATGAACGAGCTGGCCAACCTCACCGAGTTGCTGGGCGCCGACATCGAATCAGTACGCAAGGGCATCGGTTCCGACCCGCGCATCGGTTATCACTTTATCTATCCGGGCTGCGGCTTCGGCGGCTCGTGTTTTCCCAAGGATCTGCGCGCCCTGCTGCACACCGCCGAACACAACGGCATGCCGTTGAAACTGCTGCGCAGCGTCACTGACGTCAACGACAGTCAGCGGCACATCCTTTTCAGCAAACTGAAAGCGCAGTTCCCCCAGGGCCTGGCCGGCAAGTCCATCGCGATCTGGGGCCTGGCGTTCAAGCCCAATACCGACGACATGCGTGAAGCCCCCAGCCGTTACTTGATGGATGCGCTGTGGGCCGAAGGTGCCAGCGTGCAGGCCTACGACCCGGAAGCCATGTCCGAGTGCCGGCGCCTCTATGGCTACCGCAACGATTTGCACCTGTGCGCCACCCGTGACGACACGCTGGAAGATGCCGATGCGCTGGTGATCTGCACCGAGTGGAAAAACTTCCGCGTGGTGGATTTCGAATGGCTGGCCAGCAAGCTGCGGGCGCGGGTGGTGATTGACGGTCGCAACCTCTACAACCCGGAACATCTGGCCGCTGCAGGCCTGCATTACAGCGGCATCGGCCTGCGCCACATCGCCCCCGAAGGGCTGCGCCCATGAAAATCCTGGTCACCGGCGCGGCCGGCTTCATTGGTGCCCATTGCGTTTTGCGGCTGATGCGCGATGGACACACAGTGGTCGGTCTGGATAATTTCAACGCCTACTACGATCCGCAGCTCAAGCACGATCGCGTGCAATGGGTGCGCGAGCAGGTCGGCGATTTCCAGCTCGCTACGGTTGACCTGGCCGATGCGTCGGCCATCGAAGCGCTGTTCGTCCGGGAATGTCCACAAGTGGTAATCCACCTCGCCGCGCAAGCCGGGGTGCGTTATTCGCTGGAGAATCCGCGGGCCTACCTGGACAGCAATCTGCAGGGTTTCCTCAACATTCTGGAGAGCTGCCGGCAGCATCCGGTCGAGCACCTGATCTACGCCTCGTCGAGTTCGGTGTATGGCGCCAACCAGACCACGCCGTATTCGGTAAAGGACGGCGTCAATCATCCGCTGTCGCTGTACGCAGCGACCAAGAAAGCCAACGAACTGATGGCCCACAGCTACAGCCACCTGTTTGGCATTCCCTGCACCGGGCTGCGTTTTTTTACCGTGTACGGGCCGTGGGGCCGGCCGGACATGTCGCCGATCCAGTTCGCCAAGGCGATCAGCGAGGGGCAACCGCTGAAGCTGTTCAACTACGGCGAGCATCAGCGCGATTTCACCTACATCGACGACATCATCGAAAGCATCGCCCGCCTCATCCCGCAACCGCCACAAGCCAACCCTGAATGGAACCGCGAACAGCCCGATCCCGCCAGCAGCATGGCGCCGTGGCGGCTGTTCAACATCGGCGGCCAGCACCCGGTGGAACTGAAAACCTACCTGGCGCTGATCGAAAAACACCTCGGTCAAAAAGCTGTGGTCGAGCTGCTGCCCTTGCAGCCGGGCGACGTCCTCAACACTTGTGCCGAAGCCAGCGATCTGGCCCAGGCCACCGGTTTTCAGCCCCGGATAGCGCTGAATGAAGGACTCGGGCGCTTCATCGCCTGGTTCCGCGACTACTACCCAACTGCCTATCGCCCACGCGCCGCACGCGGCTGACCATCAGTGGAGAACGTTATGACTGGACATGAGAAAGCGATGCCGATGCAGGAACTGCGTCGTGACAAGCGCATAGACCCCGAGCACCGCATGCGCCTCGATGCCGCGATTCATCGCCAGGGTCGCGGTTGGGTGACTGGCCGTGACGGTGGCCGGCCATGGCAGGTGTCGCGGACCAATCGGATTGTGGCTTGTCTCGGCGCCCTGGCGATTCTGTTGGTGTTTTCGCCGCTGTTGATCGGCCTGGCGCTGGCCGTCAAGTTCACCAGCCCGGGGCCGGTGATGTTCGTGCAGAAACGCACCGGTTATCGCGGGCGCAAATTCGGCATGTACAAATTCCGCACCATGGTTGCCAACGCCGAAGACCTCAAGGAGTCGTTGCGCCACCTGAACAAGCACGGGGCCGACGCGATTGATTTCAAGATCGACAAGGACCCGAGAATCACCGGCATCGGCGGCTTTCTGCGCCGCACCAGCCTCGACGAACTGCCCAACCTGATCAACGTGATCAGCGGCGACATGCGTCTGGTCGGCCCCCGTCCGACCTCCTTCAATGCTTACCGCTACAAGGACAATCACCTCGCTCGCTTGAGCATCTATCCCGGAATGACCGGCCTGTGGCAGATCTCCGGACGCAGCAACATCGACTTCGACCAGCGCGTTGAGTTGGACCTCAGCTATATCGCCGAGCAGAGCCTTCTGCTTGATCTGAAGATCCTGTTGAAAACCCCCTTCAAAGTATTCAGCGGCCACGGAGCAAGCTAATGGACGGTTCAACCAATAAAAGCCTGAGCATCGCCAACCCCAGCGAATCGAACCTGACCTCGACCGTGCTGGATCTGGATCTGCGGATTCTGTTCCTGACCGCCGCCAACCCCGGCGCCGGCACCACCACCAGCGCGCTGGCACTGGCCAGTCAACTGGCGCAGATGAGCAGCGGCCAGGTGCTGCTGGTCGACGCTAGCCAATCGGCGAGCAACCTGACCCAGCAGATGAACCTGAGCAAGGAGCGCGGCCTGCGCGACCTGCTGTTCAACCCGGACAACCCGCCGCTGTTGCAGGACTGTGTGGTGCAGATTTCGAGCCTGCCATTCGACGTGCTGCCCAACGGCCGGCCGATCCGCACCATGGAACACCTGACCGCCGAGCGCCTGAGTCCGTTGCTCGATCAGTTGGGCAGCCGGTACCGCTTCGTGGTGATCGATGGCGACGCGGTGTATTCCGCCGCCGACACGCTGGTCATCAGCACTCAGGTCGATGGCGTGGTGTTCGTGGTTCGCGCCGAAGACACTCGCTGGGAAGTCGCCCAGGCCGCCGTGCAACGCCTTACCCAGGCCGGGGCGAAAGTGGTCGGCAGCGTGTTCAACCGGCGCAAGTACTACATGCCCAAGTGGCTTTACAAAAATCTGTGAGCAACCGCAAAGGATGACGCCATGAACGCCAAAATGCTTGTCTTGCTGTTGCTGCCGCTTGCGGGCTGCTCCAGCAATTCCGATACCCGCAACATGCCGGTGAATATCCTCACCGCCACCCCGGCCAACGCCCAGGCAACCGATATGCCGAAGATCGAGCAGACCCTGCGCCCGCAGGATGTGCTGGACGTGATCTTCCGCATCAGCACCAGCGGCTCGGAGGCCTACCGCGTGCAGTCGGGTGATCAGATCGGTCTGAATTTCACCGCTGCCAGCCAGCTCAACGGCAACCAACTGGTGCTGCCCGACGGCACCATCGAACTGCCGGGCGCCAATACCTCGGTGAAAATCGCCGGGCTGACCAGCGATGAGGCGCGGCAGGAAATCCAGCGGGTCTATCAGCGCAAACAACTGTTCCAGCCCAACCGTAATCAGCTGACGGTGCAGATCATCAGCCCGTTGACCAACGAACAGAACCTGAAAAATGCACTGAACCACCCGGCCACCGGCATGAGCCGCGAGATCACCGTCGGCACTGACGGCTACGCCAGTTTTCCGGAAATCGGCGCCGTGCCGCTACAAGGCATGACCATCAATCAGCTGGAAACCTTCCTTAATCAGAAGTACGCGCAACTGCCGGGCCGTATGACGGTGGACGTGCTGCTCAAGTCCACCGCCGGCAATGAGATTTACGTACTCGGCGAAGTCGGCCAACCGGGTTCCTACCCGATCCGTCGACCCGTCTCGGTGCTTGAGGCGCTGACCCTGGCGCGCGGCACCAACGTCAAGGCGCGGCTGGACTCGGTGGTGATCATGCGCCGCAACGGCAATCAGGTGCAGGCAGTGCACTACGACGTCGAAAAAGCCTTGTCCGGCGATGCTTCGCAAATCGCTTATCTGCAACCCGACGACATGCTTTTTGTGCCGAAAACCAAACTGGCCAGCGCCGGTGAACTGGCTCGGCAACTGGCGGACGTGGTGTTGTTCCAGGGCGTGGGCTTCAGCTTCGGCTACCGCGTCGACAACAAAGACAGTGATAACTAACTCTCAGGTGACCAACATGAACCCAAAGGAAAACTACCTGCACGAGTTCTTCAGGATCTTCTTCGCCAACAAGCAACTGGTGAAACGGGTCTTCCTGATCTTTGCAGTCATCGCCCTCCTGCTGCCATTGGTGCTCAAACAGAGCTTCGATATCACCGCGCAGGTGATCGTGCAGTCGAAAAAACTCTCCCAGGGTGACGCCACCACGTCGCTGACGGTGGACAACGCCACGTTCATTCCGCCGTCGCTGGCGGACATGGAAACCGAGAGCAACATCCTCCGGTCGCCAGCGCTGATCCGCCAGACCATCAGCGAGTTGCGCGACAAGGGCGAATACACGCCTTCGCCGGGCATCTTCAGCAAACTGGTGAGCGAGCCGTTCAAGCGCTACGTCAGTTCGCCGCTGCGCGAATACGTGATCAACCCGACGCGCAACATGCTCGGGCTGGAGACCGATCCGGTGCGTGACACCACGCTCGATGCGCTGACCCAACAGGCCATCGATAGCCTGAAGATCGAGACCCTGCCCGGCTCCAACGTGATCTCGATCATCTACAGCTTCCCGGACCCGCATCAAGGCACGACGTTTGTCGGTGCCCTGCTGCAGAACTATCTGGTCAGCCGTCAGGCGCTGCAATCGATCGACCTGCCGCAGTCCTTCTACGAATCGAAAAAGCACCTCTATCAAGTGCGTCTCGATGGTCTGGAAGGCAACCGTCAGGCCTTGCTGGAAAGTGTCGGCGCCTCGGATCCGAAGGAAGAGATTACCTTCCGCCTGAACGCGATCAACACCGAAGAGCAGGCACTGAACCTGTATCAGGATCGCCTGTTGCAGAGCCAGCGCTGGCTCGAATACCTGAAAACCGCTATGGCCGCCGCCAGTAGCAGCAAGCTCAACGATTACACTTTTCCCTTCACCTTCACCACCACCGTCGACAACGTGGCGTTCGAGGACCGGGAAATCAAACAGATGGGCGAACAACTGACCACGCAGGTCAGCCGTTACATGAACGACCTGGCGGTCTTCCAGCCTGGCAGTGAACCGATGCTGCTGACCCGTGAGCAAATCGCCCGCACCCGTCAGCAGTTCCTCAAAGTGGTGAGCAACCGCATCCAGGAACGCACCGCCGATCTGGCCGTGGTCAAGCAGGTGATCGACCAGAAAACCGCGCGCATCACCGAGTTCAAAAACCGCATCCACGAGTTGCAGCAAACCCAGAGCAAGCTGCGGCAGATGGACACCGAGATTGATGCGATGCACGCCGCTTTTTCGACCTACGCCCAGCGCTTTGCCGAAAGCAGCACCACGCGCTCGCTCAACGACGACCTGTCCAACGCCCGGGTACTCAGCCCGCCGTTCGAACCGACCGAGGCGGCCTTCCCGAAACCGGGGCTGATTATCCCGTTCGGCCTGCTCACCGGTCTGTTGTTGGCGATCGCACTGGTCTACGTGCGTGAGTTCTTCGATCACCGCTTCAAACACCCGGCGCAAATCAGCCACGAACTGGGCTTGCCGGTGCTGTTGGTGATCAACGACCAGAATGTGCTGCCAAGCAATCCGCACAAGAGCTGGACGGTGCCAAGCTTCCTGCACTGGGTGCGCAATTGAACACCGCACCCGCCCCGAATGCCGCCCTGCCGATCATTCATTTGCTCAGCAGCGGCGGTTTCTATGGGGCCGAACGGATGTTGCTGGATCATTGCCTGGCGACGCCGGGGCAGCATCAGGTGCTGTTCCTTGACGCCCCAGCAGAGCTGATCGCGCGGTTTCGTGAGGCCGGGGTGGACTGCCGGGGCTGTGCCGGGCTGGGGGAGTTGCTGCGGCATTTGCGGCATCGGCAAAGCGAGCAGCCGCTGATCAACACCCACAACTTCAAAGGCCTGTTGTTTGGCTGGGTCGGCGCGACGTTGTTGCGCCTGCCGCTGGTGATCACCCAACACGGCTTCACCCCGCGTAGCCGCAAGCAAAAGTTCTACACCTGGTTGAGCCTGCAACTGTGCCGCACCGCCTCGGTAAATCGGGTGGTCTGCGTCGCGGAAAGCATCGCGCTGCTGCACCGTCAGGCCAGCGTACGGGCGGAGAAGCTGCAGGTAATTCCCAATGGTTTGCCAGCCGCGGCGGCGCTGGTGCATGACGTCGGCCGGCAGCGCTGGCTCGCGGGTTATGTCGGGCGTCTGAGCAGCGAGAAAGGCCCGGATCTGTTTCTCGATGCGCTGATCCCGCTGTGTCATCAACATGCGCAACTGGATGCGGTGATGCTCGGCGACGGCCCGGAACGCGAGGTATTGCAGGCGCGAATCGATGCCGCTGGCTTGCAGCAACGGATTCGTCTGCCGGGTTACCAGATCGCCATGCAACCGTGGTGGCAGCAACTCGATGCGCTGGTGATCAGCTCGCGCACCGAGGGTACGCCGATGATTTTGCTGGAGGCGATGCAGGCCGGTGTGCCGGTGGTGGCGTTTGGCGTTGGCGGGATTCCCGATGTGCTGGAACACCGACACAACGGTTTGCTCGTCGAACCCGTCGACAGCGCGGCCCTCGCCCGTCAGCTCGACACGCTGTTGACCGAGCCGAAACTGGCGCGGCAACTGCGTGATAACGCAAAACGCACGCAACTGGATCGCTACGACCTCAAGGCTCTCGCCGAGCGCTGGTCGCAGCTGTACATCCGCACGGCACGGGAGGCACGCGCATGATTTTCCCGCTCTCGATCGTCAGTCTGCTCAGTCTGGTCTGCATTGCTTTGCTGGCCAGCCCTTATCCGTATCTGGCGCCGGGGGCAGTCCTGGGTCTGGTAGGGTTTGCCGTGTTGTATCGCAAGCCGTCCTGGGGCTTGCTCGGCATCGCCGCTCTGGTGCCGTTCGAAGGTTTTTTCAAGGACAACATGCTGTCCGGAAGCAAGCTGATCGGCGCATCACTGGCGGTGATCCTGATGCTGCAACTGGCGCTGCACCAGATTCCCTCGGAGCGCCTGCGCAGTAATATCTGGCGCTACCTGATCTGGTTCATGGTTCTGTACTTTCTGAGCCTGTTCAACACCGATGACATGGGCTTGTCGCTGGGGCACCTGCGCGAACTCGGTGTCGGTCTGATCCTGTTTGTCATCACCCTGCTGATCGGCCGCGAGCTTAACCTCGACCTGTTCGCCCGATTGGTGACCCTGGCGGTCAGCACCACCTGCGCCATGGCGATGTTCTCAAGCAAATTCCAGGACCAGGGCCGCGCCGCCGGGCTGCTTGAAGACCCCAACGCGTTCGCCCTGCTGATTGCCTTCGCCATTCCGCTGGGCCTGCTGCTGGTGATCCGCAGCCCGAACCTGTGGCATCGGTTGTTCTGGGCCGGTTGCTGCCTGCTGCTGTTGGGCGGCATGACCAAAACCGAGTCGCGTTCCGGGCTGGTGGTGCTGGCGTTGAGTCTGTTGATCGGCTGCTGGCACTACCGCGCGCAACTGAAGCGGATTCGCCCACGGCATTTGGGTTTTGCCATGCTTGGCGCGGCCATCGTGATTCCGTTGGCGATCTATGCGATGCCTGCCGGTTACCTCGCGCGCATTCAATCGCTGAGCGTGCTGAGCGCGGGCGCCAAGGGCCACAACGACGAATCCCTGGGTCGCCGCGCCTCGTACATCGTGGTCGGCAGCCAGATGATCCGCGAGAACCCGCTGCTCGGCTCCGGCCCCGGCACTTTCCCGCTGCACTACGCGACCACCGGATACGCCAAGGCGTTTTCCGCCAACCGCAAGATCGGCGACCTGTACCGCCGTGCACACAACACCTACCTGGAAATCTTCAGCGAACTCGGGGTCCCTGCCGGACTGCTGTTTGTCGGCATGCTGGGCCTTGGGTTGTACAACCTGATCCGTGCGCGGGCCGCCTGGATGCTGCGCCGCGACTGGCAGCAGGCGGATCTGATGACGCATCTGGGCGTGAGCTTTCTGTCGCTGACGCTGTTTCTGATGTTCCTCAGCGCACCGAACCAGAAATACGTGTGGATCATGCTCGCCATGACGAGCGTGCTGCGCCTCAAAGCCGAACAAGCGCCATTGACGAAGGAGGCCCGCGCATGAGCCGGATCAGTATCGTCATTCCGATGTACAACGAGGCTCGGCACATTGGCCGCACGCTGCTCGCTGCGCAAAAAGCCGCGCACGCCGCCAATGTCGAGTGCGAATTGATCGTGGTCGACAACGGTTCAAGCGATCAGGGCCCGCAGATTGCCCGCCAGTTCGGCGCTCAGGTGCTGGTGATGCCGGGCCTGTTGATCGGCGCGTTGCGCAATCGCGGCACGGCGATCGCCAGCGGTGAATGGCTGGCGTTCATCGACGCAGACGTCGAGATGCCGGAAGACTGGCTCACCCCACTGCTGGACATCGAAGCCAGCGGCCAGGCCGATGTTTTTGGCCTGGATCTGCACACGCCCGCCGCCGCGCCGTGGTACGCCACCGCATGGCAGCGCCGCACGTTGCGCCCAACCAGCCACGCCAGCCATGTCGTCGATTGGCTGCCCAGTTCCAACCTGTTGATGCGCCAGCACTGGTTCGACAAGGTCGGCGGTTTCAACGAAAGCCTGCGTACCGGCGAAGACAAGGAATTCACCTTGCGCCTGCGCGAGCACGGTGCACGCCTGCTGTCGGTCAATGAGCAGGTCGCGTTGCACTGGGGCTACGAAATGAACTGGCGCGAGTGGATGGGCAAGGAGATGTGGCGTCAGGGCAGTCATCTGCAACTGCTGCGTACCCATGGCTTGAGCCTGCGCCTGCTGCGCTTCCCCCTGCTGTCGATCGCGGTGTGGGTTCTGGATTTTCTGGCCATTTCGGCACTGCTCGACGGCTTCCCGCATCACGCGACACTGATGGTCGCCTTGACCCTGGTGCCCGGCCTGGTACTGAGCATTCGCCAGAGCATCAAACACCGAAACATCGGCCTGACCCTGCAATTGTGGGGCTTGCACTGGATGCGCCTGCACCTGGCCGGTGCCGCATTCATTCTGAGTCTGTGTCATTGGAACGCAAGGAGGCCTGCCCGTGGCTGAGTTCATTTTCTGGATGTGCCTGTTATTGCCGGTCTACGCCTATCTCGGCTATCCGCTGCTGCTGACGCTGCTGGCGCCGCTGTTCCCGGCCTGGCGCCATACTCCGGCGCCGGCGCTGAACATCAGCATCGTGATCGCCGCGCACAACGAGGCGCGGCACATCGAGCACAAGTTGCGCACGCTGCTGGCTCAGGATTATCAGCCGGCAACGTTGCAGATCATCCTCGCCAGCGATGGCTCGACAGATGACACCGTGGCTTGCGCGCGCAAAGTGGTCGACCCGCGCATCACCGTGCTCGACCTGCCCCGCCAGGGCAAGGCCGCGACCCTGAATGCCGGCGCCGCGCTGAGTACCGGCGATATTCTGGTGTTCACCGATGCCGACAATCAATGGTCACGCGACACCCTCGGCCACTTGCTCGCGCCGTTGAGCGATCCGCAAGTTGGCGCCTGTGCCGGGCACATGGTGATTCCGGTCACCGGCGGGGGCCTGAGCGTCGGTGACAGCCTGTATCGGCATTACGAAGGCTGGTTGCGCCGTATGGAGAATCGCACCGGTTGCATGGTCTCCGCCGATGGCGCCCTGCTCGCCCTGCGCCGCGAGTTGTTCCAGAACGTACCAGCGGAGGTCAACGACGATTTCTTCATCAGCACCTGCGCTCCGGTGGCACGCAAACGCATCGTCTACGTGCCCGAAGCGCAAGTGATCGACCATGGCGTCGACGAGGCGGGCAAGCAATTTCGCCGGCGTCAGCGCGTTACCGTCGGCGGCTTGCAGAGCCTGGCGCAACGCAGCGAGCTGCTCAATCCGTTCAAGCATGGCCTGTATTCGATCGCCTTGATCAGCCACAAATTGATCCGCCGACTGGCGCCCGTGCTGTTGCTGCCTTTGCTGCTGAGCAACTTCTGGCTGTGGCAAGAACACGGCTTTTATCGCTTAAGCCTGATCGCGCAGTTGATCGGCTACACGATCGCCATCGCCGGCCTGCTCGATTCGCAACACCGCTTGCCCAAACCCTTCCGTCTGGCGGCGTTTTTGCTGATCACTCTGGCGGGGATGAGCCTCGGCCTGTGGCAGTTCCTGCGCGGCCAGCGGTATGCCCAGTGGAATCCGGAACAGAATCGATAAAAAAGGACTGAGGCCATGGCGATCAAACAACTACTCAAACGCACCAGTGGCTGGCTCTATCTCAATTCGTCCGTGGGCCGCAATCAGCTGCACGGCGCCGGGGTGATCCTGATGCTGCATCGGGTGCTGGCCAATGACCGCGCCGCCGACCTGCCGCACCGCAACGAATTGTGTGTCGGCCCAAAAGCGTTCGAGCACCTGCTGGTGTGGCTGCGCAGGCATTTCGATTGCGTGCCGTTGATGGAGATTCTGCAGCCCAATTCGCTGCGCACCGAACGACCACGGGTGGCGCTGACCTTCGACGACGGCTGGCGTGACAACGCGGTCAACGCCTTCCCACTGCTGCAAAAACATCAGGTGCCGGCAAGCATTTTCCTCTCCACCGACTTCATCGGCAGCCACCAGCGCTTCTGGTGGGAAAGCCTGGGCGAAACCCTGTGGGGCAGCCATGGCGACAAGGCGCGAATGCATTTGATTGAATGCCTGCGCGTCTGCGGTCATCCCTTGCCGGTGCTGGTCGATGACATCGATGTCGACCGCCGAAGCCTGGCGCTGCTGCATTACCTGCAAAGCCTCAAGAGCCTTGCACCGCACGAGCTGGATCGCCTGACCGACGAATGCCCGCAGGACTCGCAACCGCAAGCGCTGGACTGGCATCAGGTGCGCGCACTCGAAGCTTCGGGGCTGGTGCGGTTCGGCCCCCACGGCGCCAGCCACGCGATCCTTACGGGTCTGGATGATGTGCGCCTGGACGAAGAAATCAAGCGCAGCCGCGATGCCCTGTACAACGGCTGCAATCGGCCATTACCGGTGTATTGCTACCCCAATGGCGACAACGATAAACGCGTGCGCCAACAGATTGCCGATCACGATTACCCGTTTGCGCTGGGCACCGGCACCGGCATTTATCGCGGTGAAGGCGACCCGCTGAACCTGCCGCGTTTCGGCGTCAGTCAACGCAGCGCGCGCAATCCGGAACTGCTGTCGTGGCGGATTTATCGCGGGGCACGGCCATGAGCCGCAATCACTATCTCAAACATTTGGCGCTGAGCATGGGCACCAAACTGGCGATGATCGCCCTGCGCCTGCTGCGCAACGTGTTGCTGGCGCGGATCCTCGGGCCCAGTGAGCGCGGTTTGTTTGCGCTACTGAGTACCTTGCCCGACCTGATCAGCGCGGCCACCAGTGGCGGGCTGAATTCGGCGGTCGGTTATCAAGCCGCCAAGCAACGGCCGATGGGCTTGCTGCTCGCTCAGGTGCTGGTGTTCGGCTGTCTGCTGGCGGGGCTGCTGACCTTGCTGGTGGTGGCGCTGGTGCGTGAGTTCGGTACTGAACTCGACATCACGATGCAACTCGGTCTGCTCGCCTGGTTGTTGTTGCTGGCGGTGCCGTTGACGGTGCTGAAAAGCGGCTTGCTGACCCTGCACAACGCTTCCGGCGGCGTGGTCGCGTTCAACGTCTTGCGCCTGACCGAATCGCTGGTGCCGCTGCTGCTGTTTCTTGCGCTGTTCTGGATGTGGAAAAGTGCTGCGCTGGAAGCGGCGCTGATCAGTTGGCTGGCCGGGATCAGTCTGGTGGTCCTGGCCGGTTGGGTCTGGCTCAAACGTGCGCAACCGATGCAGCTGCAATGGGACCGTGCCAGCCAGAACGAGCTGCTGCGCTTCAGCGCCCGCAGCCATCCGGACCTGTTGTTCCAGCAAGTGATTCTGCGCTCGGATTACCTGTTCATCGGCGCCCTGCTGGGCAGCACCGCGCTCGGCCATTACGCCATGGCCAGCGCCGCCGCCGAACTGCTGCTGATCGTTCCCGAGGCGGTGACGACGCCGCTGATGAAGCGCCTGCTGCAACAGGACGCAGGCATGGACAAAGTCACCCCGCTGGCCCTGCGCCTGACCGCCACGGTGATGCTGGGCGCCTGCCTGACCATGGCCGTGATCGGCGAATGGTTGATCATCACGCTGTTCGGCGTGGCGTATCAACCGGCCTATCCGGCGCTGCTGGCCTTGCTGCCGGGCCTGCTGGGTCTGTGCTACGCGAGCATTCTGCGTCTGGATCTGATTGGCAAGGACCGCCCCGGTACGGTGTCGTTGCTGATGGGCCTCGGCGCCCTGCTCAATCTGGCGCTGAACCTGGTGTTGATTCCGGCTTACGGCATCGTCGGCGCCGCAGCGGCATCGTCGATTGCCTATCTGGCGGTGACCGTGGCGATGCTGGTGCTCTATTGCCGTTTGAGCGGCGTTGCGTTCTGGCACACCCTGATCATCCTGCCCCGTGACGTGCTGCCGATGCTGCAGATCCTGCAACGGAAGGCCGCATGAAAGGCCTGGCCCTGCTGTTCGGCGTCAGCCTGTCGCTCGACGCCTTCGCCGCGTCGATGCGCTGGGGCGAGATTCGCGACGGCAGTCTGTACCTGCAAGCGGATCGCCCGGACAAGGTGACAGTACGATGGGTGCCGGCATGGCAGGCCGAGGCCAATGAAGAACATCTGTATCTGCTCGACGGTCAGGGCAGATTGCAGGGCGAACGGCTGATCAAAGCCAGCGAAACTCGTGGTTCGCAGACCTGGACTTTGCTGCCCGGGGCTGCAAGCAGTCGACTGGAAATCCCCGGCTATAGCTTTCGTGGTTATCGGATTGAACATGACGAAAAAACCGTGGCGCTGTTCGCCCCGGCCAAAGTGCATTTCAGCGCCGAAACGCGTAACGGCGACGAGTTGTATTTCAAAGTAGCCGCCGGCGAGCGCGCGGTGCTGGCCGGCAAGTTTCATGGCGGCGTCAGCGGTTTGCAGGCACAGCGGGTCGGCGATAAACAAACGCTGACGCTGGCACTGAACCCCTATCGCGCCTATTGGCAGTTCGATCAGGTCGCACTGCCGGTCAGCCAACAAGAGCAAGTCTGGCGCTTGCGTTTGCAAGGGAGCGGCAAAGCGGCGTTCTGGCTCGACGGCACCGCCAACCTGTTTGCGCAAACTGCGCAGCAGCTCAAACCACTGCGCGAAGACGTCGGCCAGATTCACCTGATTCTGCACGACAAAGTCCTCGGCCGAACGCCCGATCTGGGCATTGCCCTGCCTTATGTGATGCCGCCGCCGGCCAGTCATGCCGCGCTCGATGCGCTGAAACCGACGGCGGCGAGTTACTACAGCTTCGTCGACGTCACGGCGAAGAACCCGCATTTCGAAGACGCGTTCCGTCAGGTCTATCAGGAGCGTTTCGGCATCCGACAGGACATCACCCTGCTCGCCGGCAGTCAGCGGCAGGCCGATCTGCGCGCCGACGTACAAAGCAACAGCGGCCTCGATGCGTGGCTTTCCGGCACTCGGGCACTGGGTGGCAAAGGCACGCACTACATCGGTTTCGCCGATGAGCCGAACCTCAATTATTCGAGCTATGCGCAGTACCAGGCGATTTTCACCAGCATGGCCCGGCAAGTGCGCAGTGATCCGGCGAATGCCAGGGCCGGCGTGCGCATCGCCATGCCGGCCAGTTCACGGCTGGTCAACGGGCCGTTCGCCGACAACGCGGCGGACAAGCGCGGCATCGATTGGGCGCGGCGTTTGCTGAGTGAGTCCGCCGATCAGGTCGATGCGCTCGCGTGGCACGAATGGATGATCCGCGACCTGCTCGCCACCCGCGTCTACCGCGACAGCGTGCGCCGCGCTGCCGAACTGGTCGGCCTCGATGGCAATGGCCAGCCGCGCAAAGCCTTGCTGCTCGATCAGACCAATATGTCCAGCGGCTCCAGCCTCAGCCCCTACGATCAGGACACCCATTACGCCTCGCTGTGGTGGGCATCAGTGGTGATCAACGCCTCGCAGGATGGTTTGCTGACAATGCTCAACTGGTTCCAGGCCGCCGATGAGCCGCAGTACCCCAAGGGCATGTTGCGAGTGCTCGGCGACGATCATTTCGAACTGAAACCGGTGGGGCTGGCCCAGCAATTCATCGCGCAGCATTGGCTGCAGCAAGTGCTGCAGCTGGACAACGATGGTTTTGAAGTCGATGTACTGGCGATGGCCGACGGCGAGCAGCGTGGCTTGCTTGGGGTGAACAAAGGCACGCGATTGCAGCGTGTGGAACTGAGCGGTGCCAGGTGCCCGTCGAACAAAGGCGCGTTGCGTTACTTCGGCGCCGACAACCGCAGCCGCGACGCACCGTTTCACTGCGAGGACGGTCGCGTGCGCTTCGCGTTGCCAGGACAAACCCTGTTCGCCCTGCACTGGAGCGCCTCATGACCGCCCTTTTGATGTTCTGCCGCGCGAGCCTTGAGCCGCGCGATGCGTCGTCATCAGGAGTGAATACCATGAAACTGCTGCGTAACCTCACTGAACATCTACGGCAGAAAGGACTCACTGCCACCGTAAAAAAAGCCTGGAACCATTACGTCTTTTCCCACCAGGAACTGCTGTGGATGGAGCGCGATCTGGCCAGCCCGGTACCGCCGCACAGCCTCAAACCTTATCCGCCATTGCGGGTGGTGAAGATCACGGCAGACAACGCCAGCGCCTTCGCCCGTTATTTCGGCGACCGCGTCGGCACCATGGCCGAACTGGCCAACGAAGGGCATACCGGGCACATGCACCTGGACGATCAGGGCGATGCCGTGGCGTTCATCTGGGGCACCGTGCGGGACTATTTCGACCGGCATTATTACGGCTGCCTGTTCCCGGTGAATGCCGGCGAGTTCTTCGAGTTCGGCGGCGAACTGACCCGTGCCTACTGGGGCACCGAACTGTCAGTGGATGTGCAGTTGGCGCTGTGGAAAGCCATGGCCGCGCAAGGCTGCGACAAAGTCGCCGACGTCTGCGAATTCCATAACATCCCGGCGCTCAAGCTGCACCTGCGCATGGGCTATACCGAACAGCAGCGGATCATGAATGTGTACATGCTGTTCGGCCGCTGGCGCTTCTACCGCGAGACCCGCTACAGCGGCTCGCGCCTGGAAGCACTGCGCAAACCTTCCCGCCCACCCGTAACGGCCACGGTGACCTGAGCTTATGGTGATGCGATTCGAATGGCGCACTTCGTTGTGCGCCGCCGATTTTCCGGCAGCGGCGTATGAAGCATTGCGCCTGCAGGTGACGGACCACACACCGTTCAACCACCTCGGTTGGTTGTGCGCGGCCGAGCAGACACTTGGCGAGCGTGAGCGCTTGCACATTCTGCTGGGTTGGGACGCGGACGAGTTGCAGCTGTGCCTGCCGTTGGTGGCGAGTCGCGAGCGCTACTTTGGCGTGCCGTTTCGGGTGCTGCATCATTTGGGCTATCCGTTGGCCGATCGACTGGCGCTGCTGTCATTGCTGGGCAGTGAGGACATGTGCAACGCCTTGGCGTTGATCCATCAGCGAGTGCCCCATGCGTTGCTGCAACTCAACGAACTGTCCGAACCTGCCGGTGAAGAAAGCGCCCTCACCGAATGGATGGCCCGCAGCTCCACGGGTGAACGACGCCTGAGTTGTCGAGTGCCGGTGCACTTGATCAGTGAGGCCGATCATCAGGAAGTCTCCGGCGATCCACGCTATAAACTGCGGCGGGCGCGCAAGCGGATTGCGGCGTGTGGCGCCGAGGTACGGCGCATCGTTCCGGACGCGATGTCGATGGGCCCATTGCTGCAAGCCATCAGCGAAGTTGAAGCGGTCAGCTGGAAAGGTGACGAAGGTGTCGGCATTTTTGCCAGTGATCGAAGTCGGCAACTGATCGAGCGCGCCTTCATCGCCCTCGCCGGCCAAGGCCTGGTGCGGCTGGTCACGCTGGAGCTGAACGGGCGTTGCATCAGCTATCGCCTCGGCCTGCTCGAACAGGGCCGGCTCTACGATTACAACCTCGCCTTCCTGCCGCAATACGCTGATCTGGGCAGTGGCCGGGTGTTGCTGGAGGAATGGATTCGCTGGGGCCTGGACGAGCATTGGCGCTGGATCGATGCCTCGCGCGTGAGCCTGGAAAACTCCAGCCATCAACTGCATGAACGCATGACCGGGCAACTGGAGCACTGGCGCTGGAGTTTCTATTCCTGGCGACCCAGTGGCCTGGTGCTGGGCCTGGCGTTGCGCCTGTGGCATCGACTCAAACCGACCGTGCAACAGTGGCGAGCCCGACGCGCGGCCAAACCCGTTGCACCCACCGTCAAACCTGCCGCGATCACCCCGGAGGGCGAACATGCCTCGCCAAGTCATAGTCAACGCTGACGATTTCGGCCTCAGCGCGAACGAGAACGCGGTGATCTTCGCGGCGTTCCAGGCCGGGATCATCAGTTCTGCCACCGCCATGGCCAACATGCCGGCGTTCGAAGCGGCCTGCGCCATGGCCCGGCATCCCGCGCTGGCGGGCCGGATCGGCTTGCACTTCAACCTGACTTACGGGCGCCCCCTGAGTCAGAGGATTGTCACGCGCCAAACGTTTTGCGACAGCCACGGCGTGTTCGACCTCAGCCTCGCGCGTCACAGCCTGCGGCTCAGTCGTGAGGATCGCGACGCGGTGCACGATGAGTTGCAGGCGCAATGGCAACGTTGTGTCGACCACGGCATGCGGCCGAGCCATATCGATTCACACCAGCACGTGCACAACATCTGGCCAATCGGCGAGATCGTCGCCCGCTTCGCCGCGCATCAAGGTGTACCGATTCGCCTGGCGCGCAATCTGGGGCAAAACCTCAACCTGGCCAAACGCGTGTTCAAAGGTTTGCTCAATTGGCGCTTGCACAGTCTGGCCGGGATCACCGCCGATTACGTCTGCACGCCGGTGGATCTGCGCAGCGACAGCGTGCCGACCGATGGCGTGCTGGAGATCGTCGCGCATCCCACACAACTCGGGGCTGATTTCGGCGATGCCTATCTCGCCCCCCAGGAGTCTCTGAGCCTTGTGCTAGAGCATCGGTTGACCGGCATTGCGCGGGTTTCCTATGCCGATCTGAACAAGGAGTTTGCACGCGGTACGGCAGCACTCGATTGAGTTACATAACTTGCAATCCTTCGAAAATGGCACTTTGAAATGAATTGAAAGGCTTGATCTATACCCACCCAAGCATCATCCACAACACCCTGGCTCCGGCCTCGGAGGGCATCATGAGCGTGATCGAAAAACTACAAGAACGCATCCGGCAAAAAGGCCTCGGGCGCACCTTCAGCACGTTGTGGAAACGTTACGTGTTCTTTCACTGGGAATTGTTGTGGATGGAGCGCGACCTGGTCAGCCCGGTGCCGCCGCACAAGCTGCGGCCCTATGAAGGCCTGCGCAAGGTCGACATCACGCCGCAGAACGCCGGGGCGTTCGCCAAGCACTTTGGTGATCGCGTGAAAACCATGGCCGAACTGGCCGCCGAAGGTCACACCGGGCACATGTACCTCGATGCGGACGGCCATGCGGTGAGCTTCATCTGGGGGAGCATTCGCGATTATCACGACCGCCACTATTACGGCTGCGTGTTCAAGGTCTTACCCGGCGAGTTCTTCGAATTCGGTGGCGAAATGATCCGCGCCTATTTCGGCAGCAGCCTGTCGGTGGACGTGCAAGTCGCCCTCTGGGAAGCCATGGCTGCGCAGGGCTGCAACAAAGTGGTCGACGTTTGCGAAACCCACAACATCCCGGCGCTGAAGCTGCACATCCGCATGGGCTATCACGAGCAGGGACGCGTTACTCACGTTTACTGCCTGTTCGGCCGCTGGAAATTCTTCCGCGAAACCCGGTATGAGGGCTCACGGCTTGACCCACTGCGCAACCCGGGGCGGCCGACCGTGAGCGCGGCGGCGGGGGCTTGATTCAGCTCTGAAATATTGTGGCAGTCATGAGGCCGCCTTCGCGAGCAGGCTCGCTCCCACACTGGATGTGCGTCATGCACACATTCAATGTGGGAGCGAGCCTGCTCGCGAAGAGGCCATTTGTCACAATGGAAAACTTCAGGCCTTGGTGGCGACCAGGGTGAAACACATCGGCAACTGCGCTTGCTGGTTCAGGTATTGGTCGTACAACTCTTCCCGATTCGAATGCGCATATTCCTTGAAGTGCGCGATGTTCAGCCCTGCCCCGATGGCGCCGCTGAAGATCGCGCCGAGGTTGTGCACGAACCAGTAGGATTTCGCCGCCTGCTGTTCGACCTTGCCGACATAGACGATCGGCTCTTCCTGCACGAACGGCTCTGCGCGGAAGTACGAAGTCGCGAGGCGATACGGGTCTTCGCCGTCAGGGTCGACCATTTCCAGAAACGGATGGGTTTCGTAGATCACCAGTTGTCCGCCCGGTTTCAGAACCTGCGCGACGTGGCGGAAAAATTCGCCAATGTCGGGCATCCAGTTCAGTACGCCGATGGTGATCAGCGCGACGTCGAAGCGGTTGTGCAAAGACGTCGGCAAATGATGGATATCGCTTTCGATGAATTCAGCACTGTGCGGTGAACGCTTGTTCAGCTCACGCGCCTGTTCGAGGAACGCCGCCGATTGATCGACACCGACCACACTGCGCGCACCAAGGGCGAATAGCGACAGGCTTTCGCGGCCGTTGTTGCAGCCCAGTTGAATCACGTCTTTACCGTCGACCGCCAGCAATCCGCTCAAAGTCTCATCAAGACAGGAGAAGTCCGCCTGAGCGACTTCGCTGAGCAAAGCCTGCCAGTCAGGCGAATCCTGATGGTGACGGGCGGAATCGTTCCACGCCTGACGATTGCTTTCGATGGCGGTTTTATTGTTTGGCACTTCCATGGCGCACTCCGGACGATGCTCGTGATTGAGCGGATCCGAGTCTAAATCAGCCCGCCAGTTGCGGTTGTTGCAAACTTGTAAGCCAACGCTGTAGGACCTGCCGCAGGGCAACTATAGTTAATAGCCTTGGGGAAAACCGCACTCGCAGGTGCCGCCATGCAAATGTTCGAACGGCTGTTGTTGACCGGTTGTCTGCTCGCTGCCACACAGGCGCACGCGCTGGACAGCAATTTTATCTACTACGGGCCGAACCAGCCCTTCGCCCACCCCGCTCCGCCGTCGTTGTCCGCGCAGCCGCCACGGCCGTTTGATGACACCGCGCCGCAGGATTTCGTGGTCATCCCGGATCGCCACGTGTTTCGTGATTCACAACTGCCGACCGTGGCGGATGCGACGGTGCGGGTGTTTGTCCGCACGTACGATGCCGAGCGCGGGATTTATGTGAATGATGAGGTGCTTGATCCGGGTTGTTTGCTGGAGTGTCTGAGCCGGCAGCAACACTGATCCGGGTTGCTCGCCTATTCTGTTGGCACCGAATAACCCTGTGGGAGCGAGCCTGCTCGCGAAGGCGGTAGACCAGTCAACATTGATGTCGTCTGACATGGCCTCTTCGCGAGCAGGCTCGCTCCCACAGGGGCATACGCTGTTTCTGGGTTACCACTGGCGTTTGTCCGGTCGGGCCAGGCCTAACTTTTCAATGCGATAACGCAGCATGTCGCGGCTCAGGCCCAGCAAGCGGGCGGACTTGGTGACGTTCCAGTCGGTCTTGTCGAGCATTTTGCGCACCATGTCGCGCTCGACTTCCGGCAGGTTCATCGACTCCATGTTGCTGGCCGGACGCGGCTCGTAATGCGGCGCCGGTTCGTAATGCTGATGCTGCGGCGGCAACTCGTCACACAGGCTCATACAGACATTCAACTGATGCGCGGCGATGGTGTCGTTCGGCGCCAGCAGCACGGTTTGCTCAAGCATGTTGCGCAACTCGCGCACGTTGCCCGGCCAGGTGTAACTGAGCAGCAATTCTTCGGCCTGATCACTGAAATGCAGATGCGGTTTGCCATAGCGCTTGCCATGGCTGGCGAGGAAGTGCCGGGCAAGCAGCAGGATGTCTTCGCCACGAGTGTGCAGGCGCGGGACCTTGATCGAAATGATCCGCAACCGGAAGAACAGATCCCGCCGGAATTTACCCTGCTGCACCATTTGCTCAAGGTTGCAGTTGGTCGCGCTGATCACCCGCAAATTGACCTTGCGCTCCTTCACCGAACCCACGCGGCGAATGGTGCGATCTTCCAGCAGCTTCAAGAGCTTGGCCTGCAACAGCAGGTCCATTTCGCCGACTTCATCGAGAAACAGCGTGCCGCCGTCCGCCGCTTCCACCAGACCGACCCGCCGATCCTTGGCGTCGGTGAACGCGCCTTTCTCGTGACCGAACAGTTCCGACTCGACCAGATTCGACGGGATCGACGCACAGTTGAACTCAATGAACGGGCCTTTGCTGCGCGGGCCGTCGAAGTGCAGCGCGCGGGCCACCAATTCTTTGCCGGTACCGGTCTCGCCTTCGACTAAAACCGGCGGCAGATCGGTGTTGGCCATGCGGCGTTCGGCGTCGAGCAACTGCCCGATGGTGTTCTTCAGGTACTGCATCGGCGCTGATTCGCCGATCAACGCCTGCACCCCGGATTTCTGCGCCTCGCGGTCCTGATAAAACGACAGCGTGCGCTCCATTCGCTCTGTGGCCAGGGCCTTGTCGAGGAGCAATTTGAGTTCGGGCAATGCGACCGGTTTGGTGACGTAATGAAAGGCGCCCTCTTTCATTGCCACCACGGCATCTTCGACGTTGCCGTAGCCGGTCATCATGATCACTTTGAGATCCGGCGCGCTGATGCGCAGCTTCTGGATCAGGTCGTGCCCACTCATGCCCGGCAGCGAGTTGTCGGTCAGCACGATGTCGGGCATAAAGGTTTCCAGTTGCCCCAGCGCGTCTTCGGCCGAATGGCAGACAGTCACCTCGAAGTCTTTGCGCTCCAGGTAGGTCTGAATATTGTCGGCCAACAGTTCGTCATCCTCGACCAGCAGAATGCTGTGTTCCATATTCCCCTCCCGATGCCACTTTAAAGTTGAGACTGACGCGGGTTCCCTCCTGCTCGCGGCTGGTCAAGACGACCGAACCCTGAAAACGCTCCATGATTCTTCTGACCAATGCAAGACCCACGCCGAGTCCGCCCTGCTTGGTGGTAAAAAACGGTTTGAACACCAACAGTTGCTGTTGCGCGCTCATGCCTTTGCCTGTGTCGCTCAGGGTCATGCGCACCTGATGGGGCTGGGGCGTTTCGATCTCGACCGTTAACACCCCGCCCTTGGGCATCGCCTCGAGGGCGTTGGCAAACAGACTGTTGAGAATTTGCGTGAGCAGCACTTGCTGACTGACGATGGGCGGGCAATCTTGCGGGGTGAATCGCACGACAACCCCGTTGCGTCGAATCAGCGCCTCAAACGCGCCGAGGGTGTCTTCGACCGTCGCGAGCAAGTCCACCGCTTCACCGTCGTCACTCATCGGCCGTAACGACACCAGCAACTCGCGCACCCAGCGTGACATGCGATCAACCTGGCTGATGATGTCGCCGATATTGCGCTGGGCGCCGTCGCTGGCGATTTCCTGAGCCAGTTCGGCGCTGGAGCGAATGGTCGCCAGCGGATTGCGCAGGCTGTGCGCCACCGCCGAGGACATTTCCCCCAGCGCGACAAAGGTTTCATTGCTGATCAGTTGCTGCTGCTGGCTTTGCAGCAACGTTGCGGTGCGGCGGACGATCCAGAACAGCGCGAGATAAATCGCTGCGCCACCGAGCAGCGTCGCCACCCAGATCGAGGCGAATCCACGGTCGATCCGGTCGACAAGATCCGACGGTTCCTTGTAGATCTCGACCATGGCGACGACTTTGCTTTGGTCGGCATTGAACATCGGGATGTAGTTCTCGATAAACAGGTATTTCGGCTCGCGCGACAGCCGCTGCTCAGGCTTCTCGTCGTCGATCTTGTGGTAGCTGGAGGCTACCGGGACTTTCATTTCGAACGACTCGTCCAGCTCTTCATCGTCTTCAATCCTGACATTGATCAGCTCCGGGTTGGTTGACCAGATGATCGTGCGATCGAGCGCATAAACGGTGGCCAGCAGAACGTCGGGCAAATGTTCGACATGATCGAGAAACTCAATGCGCGCCGCAGCGTGCACCCCCGGATTGACGTCGGGGTAACTGTTGTCTTCGCGTGGGTCGAGCATTTCGCCCATGGTGCGGTTCGGATTGATTTTGGCGTGACGCATCTCGGCTGCGCCGATGGCCTGGACGAATTGCGCGGTGAGCAGCGCATCACGCTCAACGCTTTCGGTGACCACGAAACGCGTGGAGATATAGCCCAACCCCAGCGCTACGGCCGCGATGATCAGAAAACTGCCAAGCGAAAACCAGCGCAGCAAATTGAACTGCCCGCGCCAGCCTCTGCTGGCCTCTGCCGTTGCGCTCGGAGTCGATATTTTTTGTGATTCCAGTCGCTGCATGGACGTGCCCTGGAGTGCTTGTATCAAATAGGTTGCGGCCGCCGGTACGTGTGAGTGTAGGTGGCAATGACCGCAACACACGGTTCAATGATGCTAATTTGCCGCTATTGCATACGGCTCACCGTTGCGCCTGAGGAACCTGGCTTTACAGGCGTTGACACACCGTCGGCGATCGGATGAACGGTGGGGTGCTGACGCTCGGTTTCGTCGTCCAGATAATCGATGATCGACTGCGCCGACAGCTCGTCGAGGCGCAGGTTAGGCATCGAAATACGCTGGTATTGTTCGAACAGTTGCAGGGCTATCGGGTCTTTCTCCGCCAGCATCCGATCCGGTTCGCGGATCCAGCGATTGAGCCAGACCGGGTCACGCTGACGGGTCACGCCGAGCAGATCCGGGCCGATATTGCGCATGCCGATGCCCTCGCCATCCTGTGGGCCGAGGCTATGACAGGAAGCGCAGCGGGTGCGGAACAGTTCTTCGCCGCTGCTCGGCGGGCGAATTTGTGGCGCATCGGCGTAACTTTGTTCGACGCTGGCCTGCTTCCAGTTCTGCAAGGTGTTGGCCAGTTGATCGGCGAGAATCCACGGGTTTTCAAAGGGCGAGGCTTTCATCCAGCGCCCGGTGGTCTGGTTGCCGACGATCAGGCTCAGGTTGTGATCCTTGGCACGGCCGTTGTCGACGCCGTCGATGAACAGCCCGAGTTTTTTGCGCAATTGGGTGACATCGGTGAACTCGCCGGTGAGAAACTTCCAGCCAGGCCCGACCTTGAACCGTTGAGCGTACGCCTTGAGCACTTCGGGCGTATCGCTGAGCGGGTCGATGCTGATCGAGTAAAAGAAGATGTCCTGTCCGACCCGCTCTCCCAGCAGTTGCTGCACTTGGCGCAAACGTGCGGTTTCCAGTGGGCAGGAGTCGCTGCACGAGGTGAAGATAAAATTGATCACCACCACTTTGTCTTTGATCAGGTCATCGAAAAAATGCACCTGCTGACCGTCCTGATCGGTCAGCAGGGTATTGGGGAAATAGTCGCCACCCCATGGGGTGGCGGATTCGCTGGTCGCGGCCATTGCGTCGACGCTGGCCTGATGCGCGAGCAGCACGCGGCTGCCGAGCACGCAGGCCACCAGCACCAGCACCAGGTGCATGCCCAGCGCCCGGGAGCGCGGGATATGCACCGGTTGGCTGTCACCGTGCCGACGGTTCATGGCTTGACCACCACTTGCGGGCCGAAGCCGTCGCCAGTACGGAAGGTCGGCAGCGCGGCGGAGTTGACGTAGCGCACGCCATCCCAGCTCGGCAGTGGGGTCGGCATCAGTTGCAGTTGACCGGGTTTTTCCAGGTCCCAACGCAGCAGCATCGAGTTGTCCTCGTGTTGCGTGTTGTGACAGTGCTCCATGTACGTCCCGGCAAATTCGCGGAAGTTGATCGCCATCTCCACGCTGTCCAGCCCGTCGTTTTCCGAACCGATGCGATAGACGTCCTTGCGTGCCCATTTTTCCCATTCCGGCGGGGCTTTACCGCCCCGACTGAGGATGATCCCCTCCTCGAAATGCACGTGCACCGGATGGCTCCAGCCCTTGCCGCCAGCCTTGATGTTCCACACCTCGAGGGTGCCGAACCCGGCTATACCGGCATCGGTCGGGCCGCTGGCCAGTTTGGTCGAGGCGTTGAGTCGGCGCGGGTCCATGTGGAAGCCGAAACCGCCATCGGTCTTGACCGTCCACGGCGCCAGATCGGTGCCATCGGTACGGCCGAACGTGAAGGTGCGGTGACGGGCATTGGCCAGCAGCGCCTTGTCGGCCGCGTTGTCGCGGTGGATCTTCAGCGGGATCATCACCATGCCTTCGGCCTTGCCCGGTTTGGCCGGTTCGTAAGCTGCCGGGTCCATGGCCAGATCCTGACCAGTGAACGCCTTGACGTTGAACTGCAAGACTTTGCCCACCGCCGGATCGCCTTTGTCCCACTGCGGGCCTTTGCTGGTCTGCTTGATCACTGCCAGATATTTCTCGGAGAGCACGTCGGCCAGCGGGACCACTTCCTTGGGACCTTTGCCGTCGTCGTGCGCCTGCAGGTTGACGAAGAATAGCTTGTCGCCGGGCTTGATGCCGTTTTTGCCGAAGTTGACGATGATGTCGAAGCGCTCGGCGATGCCCTGGGTCGGCAGAATCGCGTTGTGGTTCTGTTTGTCGCCATCGGCGTCCAGATCCATCGAGCCGTCGAACGGCACGCTGTGCTCCATGATGTTGCCGTCGTTGGCGATCATGTGAAACGGCACGCGGCTATAGGAAACACCGGTGTTTTTCGGCCCTGGGTATTCGCCGCTGGTGCCCTTGATTTCGCGCACCAGCGCGAGTTTGAAGTAGCGCGACACCGAGCCGTTGAGGATGCGCAGGCGATAGCTGCGCGCACGCACGTCGAGGGCCGGTTTCCACTGCCAGTTGACCAGCATCTGATCACCGATGAAGCCGTCAGTGTTGAACGGGTTGAACCACAACTGACCTTGCTGATCCCAGGCCTTGTCGGCGAACACCAGGTTGACGTCGTAGTCGCGGTTGCCCCACGGCAAGGCGCTGCCGCTGGGCAGGCGCAGATTGACCCCATCGTTCACCGATTCGTTGCCGCGATCGAGCGCGCTGTAGTAGTTCATCATCGCCGCGTTGCCCTTGTAGACGTTCTGCGCGGTGAAATCGAGCATGTGATCGTGGAACCAGTGGGTGCTCATGGTTTCGCGCCAGTCACCACGGATCTTGATGGTGCCGTGGTCGCAGGTCTTTTTCCCTGGTTGCAGGTCGTTGACCCACAGGGTTTCGCCCGGTGCGCAAGGGAACGCTGCGCGCGGGTCTTCAGCCTTGGTGTTGATGCTGTCGTAACCGGCGAGCTGGATCGGCCAACGATAGTCGTAGAACTGGCCGGGAAAGAAAAACGCGTTGGCATAGCCGTCGCTTTCCGCTGGTGCATGGCCGTTGTGTTCGTGGGTGCTGATGGTGTGCAGACCAAAACCACGGTTCGCCGAAGGGTCGATCGGCAAGCCGTTGTAGTGACGCATCAGCACCGGTTGGCCGTAACGCACCATCAACAGTTTGGGCGGCAGCGTGCCGTCGAACGTCCAGACCGAGTTGTGGTTTTGCGCGGGCATGGCCGGGTGGAAACGCGGGTCGACGCCTTTGGCGGTGCCATCGGTCAGCGGCACCCCGGCGACGTTGTGATACAGGCCACCGGGGCCGAATTCGCCCACGGCGTAACCGTGCATTTGTCGACTGTCACGCAGGCCGCCGTTGAGGCGCGCACCGGTCTGCACGGTTTTGTAGGCGACTTGCGGGTAGAACTCGTTCCAGCGCTGGTGCGCCCAGCCTTTGCCCGGTGGCCGGCCTTCGGCGGACGAACCGATATGGCGGTTGAGGAATACTTCGATCTGCGCCTGCCACGGATTGCGGTCGATCACGTTGGCGAACTGGCTGGGAAACGGTGTCAGCCCCGGTTGGCGCAAGAACCCGTCGAGTGCGATGCCGGGTGGCGCGCTGCGCGCGATGTTGTTCGGATCCTGCGCCGGTGCCGGGCCAATCGCTGCCGGCGGAAAGCCGAGCGGCGCAGCCGGGGTGGTCGGGTCGAGTTTTTCCGGGCCGAATTCTTCGAACAACATCAGTTGCTGAGTAAACGGCTGCGCACCGTAAAGCGGGCTCGGCTTGCCGTTGGTGGGGTAGTTGAAACTGGTTTGCACGGTCGGCGGCAGGATGTTTTCCGCGCGCGGCGTGTCCCGTGAACCTTTGACGCCGTCGGGCAGATCGAAGGAGTCTTCGTTGGCCTCGGGCAGGGTCAGCAGATTGTTGAGGGCGCCGGCGCGGTCTTCAGGCTCGTCGTAGTAAGACGAAGGGTCGGAAGGCTCGGGCTGGTTTTCGTCATCAATCGGACTCGCTCCAAGTCCGCCGACATGGCCCAGGGTCAACATCAGGAAGACGCTCAACGGCGTCAGCAGGAACAGCTTGTCGGGGTAGAGCGTCGTTCTGTCCATCACCAGCCGCCTCATTCGGGAAGGGGTGATGATGTTTTGCAACTACTGCGCCAATAAATTATTTCCAGTTGTAACAGGCATTTGGAAGCGCTGGGGTATCCCCCACTCCCCGGCGACTGGGGCTTGACACCCATTGATGGGGGAAGTTCATAAATTTTTGCGGCGTCTATTAACCTGTGCAGCCGCTGCCGAACACGGCCCGAGCCTTAGGCAGCCCCTCTACGGGAAAGTTGTCGTCAGGGGACGCGTTGAAAGGCCAGACGCACGGTGGTGCCCTCGCCTTCACGGCTGTCGAGGGTCACACCACCGCCATAGCGCTCCATGATCCGTTTGACCAGCACCAGGCCGACGCCGAGCCCGCCCTGTTTGGTAGTGAAAAACGGCCGGAAGGCCATGGTCCGTTGCTCTTCGCTCATGCCTTTGCCCGTGTCGCTGAGCACCACGCTGACGCTGCGGTTGTCGACCGGCTCAAGGCTGATGGTCAACGTGCCGCCCTTGTCCATCGCTTCCAGGGCATTGGCCAGCAGGCTATTGAGGATCTGCGTCAGTTGCACCGGCTGGCTGAGGACCATCGGCGTGTTCTGCGGACGAAACGCCACCTGTACCTGGTTTTTGGCAATCTGTTGCTCGAAGGCGACCAGACTTTCATGCAGGGCCGCCACCAGGTTTACCGGCTCCGGATCATCGTTGAGTGGCCGCAGGGATTGCAGCAGCTCCCTCACCCATTTCGACATGCGGTCAACCTGGCCGATGATGTCCTTGATGTTTTTCTCCGCCGGCCCGGCATCGAACTCCAGCGCCAGCTCGGCACTTGAGCGGATGGTCGCCAAGGGGTTTCGCAGACTGTGCGCCACTGCCGAGGACATCTCGCCCAGCGCAACAAATGTTTCGTTGGCAATCAGTTGCTTTTGCTGCGCCGCCAACAATATCGCCGCGCGCCGCACAATCCAGTACAAGCCCAGGTAAATCAGTCCGCCGCCAAGGGCCGTGGCCAGCCAGATCAGGACCATGCCGCGCTCCATGCGCGCGATCAGGTCTTTGGGTTCCTTGTAGATCTCGACCATCGCCGTGACGTTCTTGCCTTCGGCGTCGAACAACGGGATGTAGTTCTCGATGAAGATGTATTGCGGCGGCACGACGAATTTCTGCTCGGCGCGGTCCTCTTCGACGCCGTGATAGCTGGCCGACACCGGAATCTTTTCATTGAAGGCCCGATCGAGGTCTTCGTCGACGTGAATGCTGGTGCCGATCAGCTCGGGGTTGGTTGACCAGATCACTCGCCGGTCGAGCGAGTAGATATTGGCGAGGATCACGTCAGGCAAATGCTCGATGTGATCAAGAAACTCGCCTCGCGCATCAGCCCGCGCTTGCGGGTTGACGTCGGGAAAATCCTTGTCCTGTAGCGGATCAAGCAGCTCGCCCATGGTCCGCACATTGGGAATCGAAACGTGGCGTACCTCGGCCGAAGCGATGGCCTGAATAAACTGCGCCGTGAGCAACGCATCGCGCTGCACGCTTTCCTCAATCACAAATCGTGTCGACACCGCACCGAGCGCCACGGCGACCGTGCCGATCACCGCCATGCTGATCAACGAAAACCAGCGCAACAGATTGAACGGCTTCGTTCGCGGGCCTGGCCGCAGGCTGCTCTCATCGACTGGAAGTGATTTCGACTGCATGTTCATGGCGCGACTTCCCGAAACTTCCCTATAGGGTTATAGCCCACGGTTGGGTGTTTGCCCGAATGCGGGGGGGCCTCAATTTCCCGATCAACCAAAAACCTTCTGTAGGAGCTGTCGAGTGAAACGAGGCTGCGATCCTTTGATCTTCACAATCAAAAGATCGCAGCCTTCGGCAGCTCCTACAGGGGTGCCCCACCGGCCCCAATGCTGGGGACTGACGCCCTATCCCCCGAATGCTGTATCGCCCGACCGCTTATTGAAAGACCCCTCTAATCCGGGCCTTTCAAACCAATTCGCCAGACTTTGGCATGGAAGGTGTACAGGCCCTCTGCAACTGACCCACCCCCAAGGGGCAGGTACTTTGATAGAGGGCTTAACTCATGCACCCTTTACTGTCCAAAACCGCGACCGTCCTGGTCGTGAGCGCCTTGGCTCAGGGCATCGCCCAGGCCGCGTTGTTTGCTGTTGACCCCGGCCCCTACACCCCGGCCAACGGTGGTTTCGCCAGTTGGTACCAGGACTCCCACGGTCGCACGCTCGATTTGTGCCTGTCCAAAGCGCTTAGCTCGCGAGTGCCCAGCGCACCTGGCGCGCCTTCGTACATGTGCTCGCTGCTGCCGACCCCCGGTGTGTTCGACGACGCGCAGCCAATCGTTTTCCCCACCAACTTCCCCGATGAAGCGTTCTGGTTCACTGGCGAAACTGCACTGGTCGATGCGGCACGCGGGATCGACCTCGGTTACGTGAGCGCCATCGAAGCCGCGTTTGCCGCCGAAGAGCCGGTCGAAGGCGATCAGGTCAGCTTCGCGCGCGTGCGCATTCGGGTCGATGTGCCGACCGCCGGCACCTACGTGATCACCCACCCCTACGGCGTCGAAGTGTTCAACATCGACACACCCGGCCGGCGCGCGATCAACATGACCCGCGACATCGGCATCGGCACCCCTCAAACCTACGACGGCGCCCTCAAGGGTGACATCGGGCCGTTCCTGCGCAGCGTCAACGGGCCGTACACCGAGACCAATCCGCTGACCGGCGCCGCCGAACAATTCATTGGCGACCCGAACCTCAGCGAGCCGGTCACCGGCAGTCCGTTCAACACCAACTACGTACGGATCGAAGGCCCTAACGGTCTGGATTTGCGCACGACCACGTTTGCGGTCTCCGGCAAGTTGTCGACCGTCGTGCGACCAACGCCAATGATCACGCAGCGCAGCACCTACTCGCGCAAGGCCGGTGAAAGCACGCCTGTGGCCCAGCAAGACGTGTTCGTCCTCGCGCCGCCTGCGCCCGGCACCGCAGCAATCACCAGCAGCACCCCAGTGCTGAACATGACCGAAGCCAACAGCACCGGCAGTTGGTACGCGCAGTCCTCGGTCAACCCGACCTTGCCGACCACGTTGCAAGTGACCGCCGACAACCATCTGGCGATCGCCAGCAGCACGCCGACCACCCTGCCGATGGTCCTGACCGATCTGGTGATTATCCAGAGCGCCCAGTACAGCCTGAGCTCCGGGCAACTGACCGTGGTGGCCTCGACCAGTGACGAAACCTCGCCCCCCGTACTCACCGCCTCCTCCGGCAGTGGCGCCGCCATCGGTGCGCTGGGCGGCGACGGCGCGGTGAAAACCCTGGCCACCGGGATCTCGCCGATACCACCGGCCAAGGTTTTGGTGACGTCGTCCAACGGCGGCAGCGATACCGAAGAAGTGGTCATCGTGCAATGAACGCTCACATGCCCAGATCCGTATCAGGAGGCATCATGAACAAGTGGCCACGCTTCGCGCTCAACGCGCTCGGGCTGACTCTCTCGCTGACCGGCAGTGCCTACGCGCAACTCGCCGCCGTCGATCCCGGCCCCTACACCTTCGCCACCGGGAAATTCCCGATGTGGTATCAGGACAACAATCAACTGTCGATGGAACTCTGTCAGTCGCGCGCCGCCAGTTCGAGGGTGCCGGCCAGCGTCCCACCGGCCTACATGTGCATTCTGCTGGCCGAGGCGGGCATCTACGACGACGCCCAGCCGATGATTTTCCCTGACAACTGGCCGCCGGAAGCATTCTGGTTCCTGGCGGAAACGACGATCCCGCAGATCGGCAACAGCGGCTATGAACTGGAAGCGTACGTTGCCGGGATAGAAGCGGCGTTTGCCTCGGAGAATCCGATTGACGGTGATCAGGCAAGCTTCGCGCGGATCCGCATTCGGGTCTCGGTGCCCAGCGCCGGTACCTACACCATCACCCACCCGTATGGCGTGGAAACGGTCAACGTCACCACACCCGGTCGACGTGCGATCAACATCACCCGTGACATCGGCATTGGTGCGCCGGGCAACTTCAGCGGTGCACTCACCGGCGCGATCGGGCCGTTCCTGCGCAGCGTCAACGGCCCTTACACCGAGGTCAACCCGGACACCGGCGCCACCGAAACCTACGTCGGCGACCCGAACCTCAATGAAGCGGTGACCGGCAGCCCGTTCAACACCAACTTCGTGCGCATCACCGGGCCGGCCGGGACCATCCAGTCCAGTGTGTTCAGCCTGTCTGGCAAGGTGCTCGACAACCGCCAGCAAACCCAGGTCGAAATCGACCGCGCCACCTATCGCCGCACCGCCGCTGGCGTGCGTGCCGAAGTATTCGCCAAGGCGGATAACAGTTCGACCCTGTGTTTTCGCGAAAGCGTTGCGCTGCTGCCCGGCCCACCGCAGACACCGTGCCAGACCGATATGCTGGGCGACAACAATGGACTGTTCTTCGGCCAACGTCTGGGCAGCGGGACTGTGCCGCCAGTCATCGTCGTGACCGCGACCAACCCGACCGGCACCACACGTCCAACCGCCGTATCGGCCAAGCTCACCGACGTGGTGAAAATACAGACCGCGCGCTACAACTGGGCCAACCACAGCCTGCTGATCGAAGCCACTTCGACCGATGAAGTCGCGGTGCCAGACATGGTTGCCCAGGGTTACGGACGCCTGTCGAAAACCGGCACCCTGCAACGGATCACCGTCGCCGACCTGACTCAGCCACCGGCTACCGTGACGGTAAAATCCGCCGCCGGCGGCAGCGATAGCGAGGCGGTTGTTGTCGTCGGTACCGCGCCGGACACCGGTGAAAACCAGGCGCCGATCACCAACGCCGACACCGGCAGCACCACCTTCGGCGTGCCGATTACCCTCAGCCTGTTGACCAACGACAGCGATCCTGACGGCGACACACCACTGGGTATCACCGCGTTGACCCAACCCGCCGCAGGCCAAGGCACCGTCGCCCTCAGCGGTTCTGCCGCCGTGGTCTACACCCCGCCAGCCGTGGTGAACGTGCCACTGACCACAACCTTCACCTACAAAGCGCAGGACGCCAAAGGCCTGGCTTCGGCCAACCCGGCGACCGTGACGATTACCGTCGCGCCAAACCAGGCACCGACCGCCGTCGCCGACAGCGTCGCCACACTGGGCGTAGCGATCCCGATCAACGTGCTGGCCAACGACACCGATCCGGAAGGCAACGTACCGCTTGCGGTCAACAGCCTGACCCAACCGGCTGTCGGCCGCGGCACGGTCAACACCGACGGCACGGTGATCAACTACACCCCACCGGCCACCGTGACCACAGCCTTCACCACGACGTTCACCTACATCGCCCGGGACAGCTTCGGCGCCCTGTCGACCCCGGCGACCGTCACCGTGCAAGTGTCGCCACGACCAGCGACAGAGACCTTCGCGGTCACCGCATCGACGGTGCAGGCGCGGTCCGGTGGTCGCTTCAACTGGGACTTCACCGGCACCTCATCGGTTACCACCGGCAACACCATCACCGTGCAGGTCACCACCCCGACCGGGCTGGTAACGCTGGGCACGACCACGGTACCGGTGACCGGACGCTGGCGGCTGACGCTGGCCAACACGTTGATAGTGCCATCGGCTAACCCGACGGCGACCATCCGTTCATCCCAGGGCACCGTGCGCACGGTCTCGGTGAACACGCTCTAGCTCCGTTAATACCGGCATGCGCCCCACCCACTTTCGGGTGGGTGGGGCAAAAGCTCGGCCACATCCACACAGGACAACGCCATGAACACGCCGACCGCCGCCCTGCTTTGCCTGCTCGCCTTGTGCGCCAGTGCGGGTGTACGCGCCGACGATCTAATGGAGAACGATGACCTCGCGCCCACCAGCATCGACCTCGGCGAACTGCCCCCCCCCGTGGGCCAGCAAGCCCTGATCGAGCAGATCGGCCAGGCCAACGTCGCCCTGCTGCAACAGAACGGTCAATCGCTGCTCGGGCGGATCGTGCAATCGGGCAGCAATCAGGAGGCGTACATCCTGCAACAAGGCAGCGACCTGATGGCTTTGATCACTCAGAACGGTTACGGCAATGCCGCCTCAATCACGCAAAACGGCAACCACAACCGCGCGCAGATTTCGCAAAACGGCAACAACAACGACGCCAGCATCGAGCAGGCGGGCGCGGGGCTGCAAAGCGCCGTGACCCAGTCAGGCAACGGCATGAGCGTCTCGGTCAAGCAATACCGCTAAAGCACTGCAACCCTTTGGAGATTCCATCATGTTCAAATTGACGCCCCTCACCGCCGCGATCCTGGTCATGATCAGTGCCCAGGCCATGGCCGACGACAGCCTCTCCACTCAAAACCAGTCCGGTACCGCCAACATCGCCGATGTGAAGCAGACCGGTGCCCCGTTCAGCAGCGCTACCCAGACCCAACTCGGTCAGGGCAACGACGCTGCTGCCGTGCAAGACACCGCCACCAGTGTTATCACTCAGGACGCGGCCGGTGACTACAACGCCGGTTACGCCGAGCAACTGTTCGAAAACAACAGTGTGATCAACCAGCAACAGGTCGGCGCGTTCAACACCAGCCACGCCAGCCAGTCGCTCGGCTTCGGCGCCGGCAACCAGGCGCTGCAACAGCAGCAAGGCACCGGCAACTTCTCGTTCGTCTATCAGGACTCGCAGAACGGCAGCGAAGGCAAAACCTTGCAGTTCGGCGACAGCAACGAAGCCAACATCGAACAACTCTATGAAGGCAGTGGCAACAGTTCGGTGATCACCCAATACGGCACAGCCAACTACGGCACCGCCGAGCAGGTCCTCCACAACGGCGGGCAGATCGGCATCAACCAGGCCGGCGAAAGTAACTACGTCTACGCCGACCAGCGCAACGGCACTGGCGGCAACATCACCGTCAACCAGTTGGGCAACATGAACGGCAGCGAAGTCTGGCAAGACTCGCAACTGGCCAGCCAAGCCACCATCAACCAATACGGCGACAGCAACGAAACCGTGGTCGACCAAAGCTTCGGCGAAAACAACAACGCCGCCGTCACCCAGATCGGCAACACCAACGCGATCTATGCCGACCAGTTCGAGTCAGTCAACTCGACCCTGGCGCTGTATCAAGTCGGCAACGGCAACGTGCACTTCACCTACCAGAACGGCGACAGCCACGTGCTCAATGCCACCTCCGTGGGCAACGACAACAAGGTCTACGCCAGCAACTGGAAAGGCCCGCAATCCGGCGGCCAATTCGGCAGCAACCAGCGCGCCACCGTCACCCAGGCCGGCACTGGCAACATCGCCAACTTCACCCAGGATGGCGTCGGCCAGATCATGACCACCAGCCAGACAGGCACTGGCAACAAAACTACGGTCAAACAGGCTGATTCCTATAACGAGCTGTATTTTGATCAGAACGGCAGCGACAACATCCTGATCTCCGATCAGCGCGGCACCACCAACCTGATCCAGGGCTCGTCGAACGGCACTGGCAACAGTGCAGAATTCGATCAGTCCGGGACCGGCAACCAGGCGTACACCGCGCAGCTGTATGGCAGCGACAACATGATCACGGTCAAACAGGCTGACACCATGAACGTGGCGTATGTAACGCAAGGCGGGATGGGCAACATTGCCAATGTCGATCAGAGTGGCGTAACGCAAACGGCGAATATTCAGCAGTTTGGGTCGGCTAACCAGGCGAGTGTGTTGCAGCAGTAGGGGTTGGGTGTTGATGAGCCGCGATTCTCTGGTGAAGGGGGTCGCGGTTTTTTTGCGCTGACGTTTGAGTTGCGTCCTACGGAAAACGGAACGTTTTCAGAAATTCGGGGAGTTTTCTGACAAGTTCTGGCGGTTGGCCGTCGGAATTGCAGGCTCTAGGATTTGCCGGGACAACTTGATCCTCATGGAGCTTGGCCTACATGCAATTCATCCAGACAGCGACGACAGCGATACCATTAACGAATAGACTTCGAGGTACCAAACCCGGAGGTTCTATGATCGACCCGCCCTTGATCGACCCACTGTGCCCGGTTGTTTCGGATCTTGATCCCGAGGAGCAGGCTGCGAGTTATGACCGTTGGTTTCGGGCCGAAGTACAGGCCTCTCTCGATGATCCGCGTCCGAGTATTCCCCATGAGCAAGTGATAGAGGAAATGAATGCCTTGATGGAATCAATGCGCAAAAGCGCTGATGCAGATTAAGTGGCGACCCAAGGCCCGGGTCGAACTCTCGAAAATCCTGAAGTACATTGGCGAGCGAAATTTTGTAGCGGCGACTGCACTTCACAAGTCCGTCGTAAAAACTACGTCTGCGCTTTGTTGGCATCCACACCTGTATCGCAAAGGCCGCTCTCCCGGCACTCGAGAGATTGTGGTAAGCCCGAACTATCTCGTCGTTTATCAAGTGGCGGAGCAAATTGAGATTGTGAGCATCTTGTATGCGCGTCAGGAGTACCCTCGACGCGACCCCGGTTAAGATCGCATCCTCGTCTCAACACAAGAAACCTTGCTTCCCTTGGAGGTACGGTTTTTTGATCGTTCCCACGCTCTGCGTGGGAATGCCTCTCGGGACGCTCCACGTTCCAAATTGCGAATTTGACGCAGAGCCTCAGGAGCTGCATTCCCAAGTGGAGCGTGGGAACGATCTAATTAGCCATCCTTCAACTCGACGTGATCCAGCGCTTGATTCACCGCCAGTTCACCCAGCATCACGACTTGTGCGATACCGAGCGCGGTCTTGCGGTGTGAGGGCGGCAGCGAGGCGGCGAAGTTGTTGAGCATTTCACTGGCCGAGCCGAGGGTTTCGCTGGCGTTGGCGAGCAGGGATTCGGTGTTGTACCTGGGATTGGCGAGGTACATGGGTTCCGGCTCGTTGGCGCTGGACATGATGTGGGCGGTGGGATTGAGGTAGAAATCGAGGGCACGGTCGGCGGCTTCGTGGAGTTTTTTGCTGTCGACTGAGGCGTAGGGGGAAGTGGTGTCGGGGGTGGCTTCGGATTCTGGCGGGTTGGGTGTTGGTTTTTTCATGGTCAATCTCCGATCCTGAAGTGGAGCTGGCCCATCCGGTTTCCGAACGAATAGGTGGCAGCTGTACGCAGGCTGGAAACCCGGGGAACGGAGAACCCGGTTGACCCGAAGGTCTCCCGCGCACAGCCGCCATAACGGAGTGCACACAATAAAGGTGCGCAAGCATACGTCATGAAAAGCGCTAATGCGCTCGGTTCACGTCGGGGTTTCCAATCCCGGTCGCTGATTTGGCAGCGACGAACACAGGCTAGAGACCGTACGTCCGACGGACAACCTGAAAACATTGTGGGAAGCTTCCGCGAATTCGAAACACCGTTAAACATCCAGAATTGAAATACGCAAAGGCAGGAGCTGCCGCAGGCTGCGATCTTTTGATTTTTCAAAAGCAAGATCAAAAGATCGCAGCCTGCGGCAGCTCCTACAGGGATGCGTACAACCCAAAGAAATTGGTCGGCTCTGAGGCCGCCATCGCTGGCAAGCCAGCTCCCACAGAAAAACAAAAACAGAACGCACACCGCTACCGCTCCTCACCACTCAACAGGATGAGCGTTAGCTCGGCTGCAGCTTTTGATCTTGATCCACCGGCCCCGTCGGCAGGCTGAGTGGAGGGATTTATCCGGGGGGTGGGAGCGCAGCGACCGTTTGGCGAAGCCAAACACATCGAGAGGAGGTGCAGCGAAGCAAACCGGAGACGATGCGCCCGGATGGATCCCGGAACGAAGGAACCCCGAGCCCCAGCGAGCGGGCCGAACGTTGGGGCAAGCGTTTTTTTGCTTACTTTTTTAGGCGTTTGTAAAAAAAGTGAGTCGCCGTAAGGGCGAAACCCTGGGCAGCCGTTGCCGCAGGAATGGATATGTACTCAGTCAGAAAGAACCCCACCACCTGACAAAAAGCCTTCGCGAGCAGGCTCGCTCCCACAGTTGGAACTGGGTACATCTGCCAGAGATTGGTCGGCTATAAGGCCGCCATCGCTGGCAAGCCAGCTCCCACAGGTTTTGGGGACATTGCCCCGCCAACCTCTGCAAGAACCTGGTCGGCCCAAAGGCCGCCACGTTCACTCGGCCTCAGCCTCCGGATCAACCTTGTTCTGACTCAAATACCGATTCAAAACATCATCCTGCGAAGGCGAAGAACTATCTCCCGCCACCTGCCACAACCGCCGCTCAATCCCCTGGGCCACCATATGCCCCACAGCCGCCTCAATCGCCGACAACACACAAAGCTGCGCCGGCTCGTTAGTCGTGTAACCCACCTCGGCCTCAAGCAACTTCTTGAACTCGATAAACTTGAACACCCCGGCACTGCGCGCCACCGAATAAATCGTCTTGCTGGTCATCACATTCGACAACACCTGCCCGCTACGCACATCCACCGCGCGCAGATTCACGGTCACCTGATCCACCCGATACTCCCGGGAAATATCGATCCCCAGATACCGCGCCCCTTCCCCACCGCTACGCACGTTCGTGTCATAAGCGATGATCCCGCCCTCAAGCATCATGTTCGCCGCCTGCAACGGTGGCAGCTCACCCTGAATATTCACCGGGGTATTGGGCTTCTTCTGCGACGCGCGAATGATCTTGCGTTCAGTCAGCAGGTTCTGCAGCCCTTCACGCTCCAGCACCACAAACCAGCCACTGGCCTGCATCGCGTCCATCAACATCGACGCCGCCCCCTGAGTCACGCTGGTGGAAAAAGAACTGGCAGGCGTCGGCTTGTACTGCCCGGTCTGATCACGGAAACCGTACACCACCGCCATCAAGCGACCCTTGGGCCGCGGCATCTTCAGCAAGTCATAGTAGGTTGACGCCCGTGGTGTCAGGGTCGGGGTTTCGGTGTCCTGCTCGGCCGACATCGGCTCGCGCAGACTGCACCCTTGCAATGTCGCCAACATCAGCCCTAGCGCGATTATTTTTTTCATGTCCAGCACTCCCCGGAACCGTCATCCCGTCATGGGTTGAGGCCGTTCACCTGAATTTCCGAAATTTCACCGGTCACTCGATCGGTCACTTCAATGCTCAGTGCCCCGGAGTCGTCGATGACGTTGACGATAAAAGAGTCAGTGGACAGGCTCCCCGTGTTGCCGGTGGAGATGTTGTCCAGCAACTGCCCTAGCAGTCGCGATTGCAATTGACTGGTGAAGCGCTCCAGCGCCGAAGTGCCGGCCACGCTCGAACGGCTCTTGAGGTCCGGATCGTCGTAATCGTTTTGTGCCTGGGCGTTGTTGAGCAGCCAGGTGCCGTTGAGCGGATTGCCGCCGAACGACGGATTGACCGGCGTGTAGACAAGCTCGGTGGCCTGAGCGGCGGCAACGCTGGCAAGGCCGACCAACAACCCCGAGATCCAGAATCCGCTGCGCCGTGAGAACGTTGTGGTTTTCATAATTCGTCCTTCTCAAGGTCGGTGGTGTCCTGCAACAGTGCCTCCAGCTTGCGCTGGACAACCTGGCGTCGAACCCAGTCGGCGGCCGCATAGGCCTCCTCCTTCAGTTCCACGGTGTTCGGTGGCAGGAAGCGCCGATACACCAGGCGTTGCTGATATTCCACGGTCACCAGGCTGCCCCAGCGCGCGTCGGGGCGCTCGCGCACCACCAGGTTGAAATCCATCGGGCTGGTGTCGCGCAGGCGTTCACTGAACGAGTAATAAAAGTCGTGGCCGATGTGCGAGATCGTGTCGTCGACGATGAAGCCCATCAATTCGTCTTCTTCACTTCCCTGGGCGCAGCACGCCACCACGGTGAGGGCCAGCGCGTACCACCATTGACGAGTCATGGCTGCAACGCCTGCGGCAGGTTCGACTGTCCCTTGGCCGGGCCACTGGTGCCGTCGAGGAAGGCTTTTTCAGCGACGAACTGCCAGTCCGAATAACGCTGCATGCCTTCGAAATCCGACCACTGCGTGGGGAAGCCCGATTGCTTCATCGGCACCTCGGTCGAAGGGCTGTTGAGACCGGTGATGCGCCCGTCAAAACCGCGTTGCAATGCCCATTCGCCCTGGCCGATCGGGTCCGGATAGAGCTGACGCAGATGATGCCGGGCTTCGGGAAAACGCTGATCGTCGAGCAGGTCAGCAAGCTCTTTGGGGTACTGCGCCAGTCCCGGCGAACTGCGGTAGTAGCTGCGCAGCGCCTGGGCGTACTGGGTGCCGACCCAGAGCAATTGCTTCTCGCGATCGCGGCGCGAAGCGGTCGACCACAATTCGCCGGCACTCGCCAGGCCCATGCCCATCACGACGATCAGAAACAGCACGCCCAGGTAGGTGAATCCGCCCTGCTGCGCGTGTTTACCACTCGGAATACTGGCTGCCATCACGCGCCCTCCCGGTAGCACCGCTCTTGATGTCGGCCACGCCGCCCGCCACACCGTCCGGTGGCGCGATCAGCACCCACTGGTCTTTGCGCTCGGTGATCGGATCCAGTGGTGCGTTACGCAAGTAACGTTGTTCGATCAATTGCTCGATGGAGTCGGGATAGCGACCGGTGTCGCCATAGAAGTGATCCAGCGCTTCGCGCATCGCCGACAGGCTTTGGCGCAGCGTGGTTTCCTTCGACGCTTCAAGGCTGTTGAAGTAGCGCGGCAGCGCAATGGTCATCAGCGTGGCGATAATCGCCATCACCACCATCAGCTCCAGCAAGGTAAAACCTTTTTCGCGGCGCATGAGGTTCACCACTCGCGGTAGGCGATGCCGTTGAGGCCCTTGCCGCGGGCGTGGGAATAGACGTCGAAAACGTCCTCGCCATCGCGCGGATTTTGAGCCGAACTGTTGTAGGCACGTATGCCCCAACCCCCTTCGTCATCACGTTTGGCCGGCACCAGCGGATCACTCGGGATACGGCGCAGAAAGTAGAACTTGGCGCCTTTGGCACTGCGCACATCGCGCACGCCTTCGACCAGTACTTTCAGGTTCGGCGGGTAGCCGCTGCTGTTCAGCGACTTCTCGATGTAACCGGCATCGAATGCGCGTTTGTAGGCGTCGATACCGTCGCGAATCTGATACAGCGCGGTGCGCAATTCCTGCTCCTTGCCACGCCGCACCAGGGTCTCGGTCAGCGGCGCGGCCATGCTCGCCAGCAAGCCAATCAGGGCCAGCGTCACCACGACTTCGATCAGGGTGAAACCGCGCTGGGAGGCGTTCATGATCAAGGCTTCTCGACGGTGACACGGGTGGTGGCCACGGCCGACTCACCGACTGCACGCGGCTGTCCGGCAGGCGACGGCATCACGTAGCTCTGCGAACGATCAGGGGCCTGAATGTGCATGCTGGTTTCGGTGCCGGTGGAGAACTCCATGTCCGACGGGCTCTGGTATGGCAGGTTGCGCACGATCCGTGGGGTGATCGATAGCACCAGTTCCGACTTGCCGACGGTGTCCTTGTTGCTGCCGAACAAACGGCCCAGCCCCGGAATATCACCCAGACCCGGAATTTTGTTGCCGGTCGCGCCGTGGTCGTTGCGCATCAGCCCCGCGAGGATCTGAGTTTCGCCGTCGTGCAGTCGCAGCGTGGTCTGCGCGTTGCGGGTGTCGACCTGCACCGGAATCGTGCCCTGGCGGGTCGGTTCCAGCGGCGTGGCGTTACTCACTTCGAGGGCAATCTTGATCGCCACTTCGTTATTCAGGTGCACGGTTGGCTGTACTTCAAGCTTGAGACCGACATCCAGATAAGTGACGCTTTCGGTGATCACCGGGCCCTGAGTCGAGGGTACCGAGGTGGCGCTGATGATCGGCACGCGCTGACCGATGTGGATACGCGCCTGCTCACGGTTGCTGACGCGGATCACCGGGCTTGCCAGGGTATTGATGTCGTTGTCCTGCGCGTTGATCTTGGCTTGCGGCGATGGCGAGATGCTGATGCGGCTGGAGTTGATGCCCTTGAGCTGATCGAGCAAGGTCACCGCCGAGCCGTCGCTGTTGACCACACCGAAAGTGTTGGGCCATTGCAGGCCAAGGTCGAGAATGCGCTGGGTGGCGACTTCCATCACCTCCACTTCGAGCACCACTTCGGGGTTGGACTGGTCTTGTGATTGCAGAAGCTTTTCGGCCATGCGCACGGCATCTTCGCTATCGCGCATGGTCAGGGTGTTGAGGCGTTCGTCGATGAACACGTCGCGGGTCTTGAGCATGGTCTTGACCATGTTCAGCGCGGTGTTGGCGTCAATGCTGGTCAGGTAGAAGGTGCGCATTACCAGTTCCTGGTAATCCTTCACTTTCTGCGGCGAGTCCGGGTAGATCAGCAAGGTGTTTTCGTTGACCACTTTCTGGTGCAACTGGTTTTGTTGCAGCAGCAACGTCACCGCGTCTTCGATGCGCACGTCACGCACGAAGATTGTGGCTTTCATGTCGGGACGCAGGTCTTTGTCGAAGATGAAATTCAGCCCGGCGACCTGCGACAGCACTTCGAAAATGGTCTTGAGGTTGGCGTCGCGAAATTCCAGGGTCACCGGCCGGTCGAGCTTGGTGCGCAGTTGCGGATAGGCAATCACGTTGCGGCTCTGCACCAGACGAATGTTGCCTTGCAGCTCCAGCGCGCCGTCGTTTTTCGGGTCGAGTTCGAGGATCTGTTTGACCTGGCGGTCGGCGCCGTAGATGTCGCCGCGACGCAGGTCACCCCGGGCCAGTTCGAGCTTCTCGTCCATGCTGCGCAGGTACTCGAGCTGACGCAGCGCATCCTGGGCGCGGCGGTTGTTCGGCTCGATGGTCAGCACGCGGCTGTAAGCCGTGCGGGCCGAGACGAAATCGCGGCGTGAGCGGTCGGTGTCGCCCGAGGTCAGCAGTGCGGTGATTGCCTTGGCTCGGCCGCTGTTGAGCAGCAGGTGCAGTTCGGTATCCCGCGGGTTCTCGCGCAAGCCTTCCTCGACCCGAGCCAGACCCGCTTCGTACTGCCCCTGATCAATCAAGTCGGCGGCTTCCTTGTTGGCCACTTGCGCGGAGCTGCACGCGGTCAGCCCCGCACACAGGCCAAGGCTCATCAGCAAACGGGATCGGTTCATTGCGTACTCCCCACAGACAAGGTCTGCGACAAATGCAAAGGCAGGTAGACCAGACTCAGTTCCAGATCGGAAATGCCGGTGATCTTCCAGGTGTCGTCGATCACATCCCCGTTGCGCACGACGTAGATTTTTTCGCCGTTCTGCAAAAACACCTGCAGGTCGCTGCGGTCATGCAGCTTGCCAACGAACTGAAACGGCACCGGTGGCAGGCTCGGGGCTTGCACCACGGGTGTAAGGTTGACGGCTGTTTCGGTGACCGTGGCCAGGGTTGGCGCGGCCTTCCACGATTTCCCGGCGAACAGATCGCCCGCTGGGGTGAGGTCTTTGATGGCCGCTGTTTTGGCCTTTGTGGTGCTGGCCGGCAAGGCGCCACGGGCGGCGGTTTTCGCTGGGGTGGCCATGGCAATATCAGTCGAATCCGCGTCGTCGCTCGGCGAGAAATATTCCGGCAACCAGGCCAGCGCGGCCGTCACGCCGAAGAACGCCACCCAACCCGTCACGCGCTTGGTATTCATCACGACCTCGACAGATAAAGGGTCATACGGATCCGGCCGTTGAGGTCGGTGTCGCCAATCTTCTTGCGTTGAAACTCGACGTCTTCCACCACCACCGCCGGCAACTGGCCGAGCAAGGCATGCAGGAAGCGGCGCAGTTGCGGGTAACTGCCGCGCACCGGCAAGAGGATCTGATAACGCGCCAGATGGGTTTTCGGATCGATGCCGAGGGCGTACTCACCGCGCGCCAGGGTGATGTGTTCTTGCGCCGCAAGGGCGTAGATGCGGTCGATGGCCACGGTGGCCTGGGGCTGCGCCGGCAGTTTGTTGCGAAAATCATCGAGTTGGCGTTGCGGCACCACCGGCGGCGCGATGCTGCCGTCCTCGACCTTGGCCAGGTAGGCACTGGCTTCCTGCGTCTGTTGGCTGAGGTGCTGCAACGATTGCCAGCCCGGCAGCAAGCCGCCCAGTGCCCAGGCCAATGCGATCAATACCAGCGCCAGCCCGGCCAGGCCCGGCAGGCCGAGGCCTTGCAGATACTCGTGAACGATCAGTCTAGGGATTCGCATCGCCAATCTCCCAAGTCGCCGACAGGTTGAACTGCACCGGTTGTTCCGGCGACTTGACGACGATTTCATGGCTGAGCAACGACACGTCGGACAGCTCGTCACTGGCCTCCAGGCGCTTGTGGAAATCCAGCATCGCCGGCAGATCACGCGCTTCAGCGCTGATCCGCACTTGCCCCTTGCGTGCATCCGGGGTCAGGGTCAGCAAGGCAATGTCGTCGCGCGGCATGCTTTCGAGCATCGCAAACAGACGCTCCCAAGGGCGGCGCAACTGCTGCGAAACCTTGCGCATTTCAGCGAGATTCTGTGCTTGCTCGCGGGTTTCAGCCGGGCTGAGACTGGTCTTGGCGACGCTGTCGCCGGTGAGCTGGCGCTGGGTGGTTTGCAGGTGCCCCTGCTGCAGTTCGGCTTGTGCATCGAGATGCTGTTGCACGCCCAGACACAGCAGCGCCAACAACACACCGCCGCCGAGCAGGCTCCAGCCCAACGGGCCGGAACGTGGGCGTGGCTGAAAGTCGAGATTCAGGGCGCGCATGTCAGGCCACCGCCCGGGACATGACGTACAAGCCGTCACGCACGGTCATCGAGTTGTCTTCAAGGGTGCGCAATTGCACGCCCGCCACTTGCGGCTGCGCATCAAGGCGCGCCGGTGCATGCAGATAAACGTTGAAGACGCGTTCGCTGGTCGACGCCTGCAATTGCCGTTCGCGGCCGATCAAGGCATTGAGCGCTGCGTCGCTGTCGCTGCCGCCCACCGAACGCACGCCGGCCCAGCGCCCTTCCCGCGCCAGCAGCAGGACGCTGCGTTGCGGTTCGGCGACGACGAACAAAAAGTCGCCAGCCTCAAGGCTTTTGTCGAAACGATTGAACGCCGTCATCAGATACGGCTGCACCGAATGCAGGCGCAGACGCCGACCGCTGACCAAGGCCCGCAGGCGATCAAGCAAGTCTTGCGGCAAGGCGCTGGCGATGCGGTCGCACCCTGCCGGTTCGGCGGACAGCACTAACCCCCAGGTTTGCGTCGGCGCGCCGAACAGGTCTTCGAAACACAGTTGTGCGAAGCCGCGCAGTTCCTCAGGGCTGCTGATATGCGCGCTCCACGGCACCAGACAGAACCGGCAGAAGTGGCTGGAAATCACCACGCTCAACTCGGCACCGGCGCGGGCATGCTCACCGAGCAGACGGTCCAGAGTATCCAGCGCCACCGCGTAGCTCTGGAAGCCTTCGTCGATGTAGCCGACGCTGCCCAGCCACAGGGTGTCGCTGCCCCGCCGCTGCCCCAGGCCGACACCGCTGGCGCCGAGCACGGCGACAAATTGATCACGCGATAAAAGTGACACGATTGATCTCCTCCAGCGTGGTCCGACCTTGCTCCACCAGCTCCAGCGCCGATTCGCGCAACAGGCGCAAACCACGGGCACACGCCAGGGCTTTGATTTTGGTAATCGGTTGGCGCTCGACGATCATCTGGCGCAGTTCGTCGTCCAGGTGCAGCAGCTCGGCAATCGCCGTGCGCCCGCGGTAACCGCTGCCCCGGCAGTGGCCGCAGCCTTTGCCGTGGACGAAGTGGTAGTGATCGACTTTTTGTGGATCAAGGCCAGAAGCGCGCAGTTCTTCATCGCTGGGGTTGACCGGCGTGCTGCAACTGGCGCACACCAGTCGAATCAGGCGTTGCGCGAGAATCGCGTTGAGCGCCGAGACCAGGCTGTAGGGGTCGATTTCCATTTGGGTGAAGCGGCCAATCACGTCGAACACGTTGTTGGCGTGGATGGTGGTGAACACCAGGTGACCGGTGAGTGCCGATTGCACGGCAATCTGTGCGGTGTCCGGGTCGCGGATTTCACCGACCATGATCTTGTCGGGGTCGTGACGCAGGATCGAGCGCAGACCACGGGCGAAGGTCAGGCCTTTTTTCTCGTTGACCGGAATCTGCAGGACGCCGGGCAACTGGTATTCGACCGGGTCTTCGATGGTGATGATCTTGTCCACACCGTGGTTGATCTCGGTGATCATCGCGTACAGCGTGGTGGTCTTGCCGCTGCCGGTGGGGCCGGTCACCAGCACCATGCCGTAGGGTTCGGCGGCGAGACGACGGAGCTGGCGCAGCGTTTCGTCTTCAAAGCCCAGCGCCTGCAATTGCACGCCGCAGACCTTGTCGGCCAGATCCTGTTTGTCGAGCACCCGCAACACCGCGTCTTCGCCAAAGATGCTCGGCATGATCGACACGCGAAAGTCGATCTGCCGGCCACTGATGCCGATCTTGAAACGGCCGTCCTGCGGTACGCGCTTCTCGCCAATATCCAGTTCGGCCATGACTTTGACCCGCGAGATCACCTGCTCGGCGAACTCGGCACCCTGAACCTTACTGATGTTGTTGAGCACGCCGTCGATGCGGTATTTGATCACCAGACCGTGGCCGGTGGTGCCGAGATGGATGTCACTGGCGTGCATTTTCAGCGCGTCGTAGAGGGTCGAGTTGACCAGTTTCACCACGCTGCTGGCGTCTTCGCTGATGCTGGTCAGGGACAGGCTTTGCAGGGTGTCGATTTCGTTATGGGTGTCGCCCTGGGCGTTCAGCGATTCGACGGCGTGGAAGCTTTCTTCATGACGGGCCAGATAGGCCTTGAGGTCGTCGGCGTGCACCAGATACAGCGGCGCGCCGTGCAGGCAGTCGTCAATCCAGGCCAGCCGCGCGGGGTCAAAGGGGTCGGCGAACACACCGATGACTTCGTCGTTGTGGCGCAGCAGGATGAATTCACGCTTGAGGCATTGTGCGAGGGTGACCCGGTCAAATACCGGTGTCGCGGCAAACAGGCTGTCGGTGTCGAGCACCGGGTAATGCAGGGTCGCGCCGAGGCAAGCAATGAACGGCATTGGCGCCAGTTCGCAGAGCACGCCGAGCGCATCCAGCACCCGTTCGCCGGAACCGGCGGCCCGCGTCCGGGCCTGGGACAGTTGTTCACTTGAAAAACTGGATGCAACGCTTTGCACAACCTGCGGTTCGACGACAACGGACAGACGATCCATGGCTTGCTCTCCAACACCCGGGGCTTGAGGCCCTGACGGCGCGGGAGGCAATTGCGGCGAGTGCCGGAACGTCTATCGCGCCATTACTCCCCGGTGAGCATTTGATCGTCGTCCGGTGCCAGGGTCGCCAACCTGTTTCTTCGGCGATCCGCCAGCACCCAACTGCCATCGTACAACTGCAACGGGAAGCTCTCGGTCCTGCTCTGGCGTCGTTCGACGAAGCCCTCCGAAGGGCTCGCACCGGGTTTCGCTTCGCGCTGGATGCCCAGAAGGTCGCAGACAGCTCGGGCCAGTTCCGCCAATGGAAACGGTTTGAACAGGATGTGGCTGACGTCCAGTTGCCGCGCCCGCTCACAGACTTCAGCGGTCGGGTGACCCGTTATCAGCACAAAATGGCACGTCCTGTTCTGGCGGACCGCGTCGAGCACCTCAAAGCCTTCCATATCGGGCAAGCGGTAATCGAACACCAACACTTGGGGAGCGAACGTCTCGGCCAGGCCGATACCCGTCGCGCCGTCATGTGCAATCCGGACATCCAGCCCTTGCGCCGACAGATAATCCTGCAGGTTCTGTGCAAGCAGCTGTTCGTCTTCGACAACCAGTACTTTGTTAACCAAGGTCGACTCCTTGAAACCTGCAAGTCCGAAAACTGAACCCGCTGAAGTGCGCCTTACAATGGCTAACGCACAGTTCATGCCAGGCTGAGTGCCGGTAAATTTAAGTCTTCATGTCCTTGAATTTAATGACAATGCCCGCTCGTCCCGGTACCCCGTTCCCCAGAAACGGAGAAGCACCTGAATGGGCATCGAAGCCATTCCCCACTATTGGGGGGGAACCTTCAATCGTCGTCAATTCGTTCAATCCTGTTCTGCGCCCGTAATTGCGCGAGCACCTGGCGACGAGCCTGGGCCTGTTGCTGCCGGGCGAGCTGCGCCCGAGCCGAATCAAGTCCCTGCAAATCTGGGACATCGCCCACCTCCAAGTGGTTCGCCACATAGATCAAATGCCAGCCGAATGGCGAACGTACCGCATCACTGGCGAAGATCGCGCCATCAATGATGGAAGCGCGCATCTTCATCAAGCGTAGACGCGCCGCCGCATCCGTGGCGGCATCCGCTTGCGGCTCGACCCGAACCAGCAGGTGCCGCGGCTGCAAAGTGTTGGCGCGGATCAGTTGGGCGAACATTTGCTGCGCGGCCAGCTCACGGCGGGTGTACTCGGTGAACGAGGCTTCATCGAAACCGGCATCCTGCAAGCGCCGCACGAATCGCTCGTTACCGCCGATGGCCTGGCGGGTTTGCTCGACTTGCTGCTGCACCCTTTGGTCATCGATTGTCAGGCCGCGCTTGCGCGATTCCTGCCAAAGCAGTTCCTTGTCGATCAGCGCATCGAGTGCGGCGTGACGCAGCTGTTTATAGGCCCTGGGGCTGCGAATGCTCGCCACCGCGCGGCCCTGATCCTCGAGGTATTCGGCAAAAAATCGCTCAAGACGAAACTCGGAAATCTCTTCGCCATTGACCCGCGCAGCCGCCGGGCCATTACTGGCGAACGCCATCGGCAACCAGCATGTCAGCACTAATAACAGCATCTTGAGCTTCATGAGCAGAGCCTCCATTCAGGGGCTGGCGACAATCGGTTTGTAGGGTGCAACCAGATAGAAACGCTGATCGGGCAGATCCACGGTGACCACATGTGCGCCGCTCAAGCCCAGACGTCGTCCGGGGCCGAAACTGATGCGCGGGGTCAGGCCGGTGTCGAAGTCGTGCAGGCCTTCCAGCGCTGCCACCAGTTTCTCGCGGCTGGCGTCACGGCCGGCCTGCTTCATGCCTTCGCCGAGCAGCAACATCGAGGCATAAGCACCGACTTGCAGCACCGCATGCTGGGCGCCGAGGCCTTGATGCTCGCGCAGCAGCGTCAGGGCCATGCGTCCGGTCTGGGTCCAGTCGCTGGGAACGAAGGGATAGGCGAGAAACACCCGCCGTGAAAATCCTTCCGGCACTTGCAGCAGATCCCCGGCCACCTGGCTCGACGCCGCGAACAGATACGGCACCTGCCCGGCACGCTGCAAACCCGCCGCCAAATGGCTGAAGCCGCCGCCGCTGCCCAGGTAGAACACCGAGCGCGAGCCCAGCGGCAACCTGTCACCTGTCGGGTCGTAGGTCTGAATCTGGACGTTCTGCCAGCCGTTCCTGTGCAGATACTCGCCAAGCACTTTGGCTGTCTGCGCCTGCGCAGGGTCGTCGGGATAAGCGATGAGTGTCGGCCCTTGCAACACGCGCAGGCTGGCGGTCGCGTAATCGGCCAGAGCGATCAGCTGTTCACGCAAGCCCGGCAACGGCTCGAAAATTTGTGGGCTGGCCTGCACCGCTCCGAGCAACGACAACGTGCCGATCAGCGGCACGCCAGCCTGTTCCAGCCGCAGGGCCAGTTCGCTGCCCAATGCCGGGGCCATCGGCGCGATCAGAGCGAACACTTGTTCATCGTCGATCAGCCGTTTAAGCGCTTGTTCGGCGCTGGCGCGATCAACGCCAGGATCGGCGATGGTCAGGCGCAATTGCCGGCCATGAATCCCGCCAGCCTCATTGATCCGCGCCACACTGCCGTTGAGCACCGCTGCGACCGTCGCGCCCTCCTCGGCCAAGGGCCCCTGGCTGGGCAGCAAAGTGCCCAGATGCAAGGTCTCGGCATCGAGGCCGGGGTCGCGTTCATCGGCAAGGCGTTTGAGGTAGGCAGTGAGATTGCGCTGATCCTTCATCGACAGCACAAAGCGCGGCATGCTCGGGTCGAGGCGGTTGTTGCCGGGGTCGCGGCCCTGCTGAATGACTGTCGCAAGGCTTGCATCGTTGTAGGCCGGATAGTTGCGGCCGTTGACCTGTTGCTGGCCGTAAGTGCTGGTCAGCCGCGACCAACTCAACTCAGGCGGACGCACTCCGCCTTCGGGCCGGCCGAGGCCATCGGCGCCATGACAATTGGCGCACGGCAGACTGGTGGCCGGCAGCAACATATCCGCCGCGCCGACCCGCGCCATGATCGCTTCACCGCTGGCCGACAGGCCTTCACGGTACAGGCGCTTGCCGGCCGCCTCCTCCGGCGTCAGCGGCAATGCCGCCACGCCGAGGCTGACGCTCGCAAGCAGGATCAGGGCGAGGACATGGGCGCTGTTCATGGCGCGGGCTCAGCGACCGGCCACGGGCATTGTCAGCAACTGCAGGCGCTGGGCAATGGCGGCGGCCGGAGCATCGGGGCGAATCTTGCTCCAGCGTTTGTTGGCGACATCGCCGACGATCAACTGTGTGGAATGTTGCTCAGGCGTCGGCACGATCTGGCCGATACGGCTCAGCACCAGGTCCATCTGCGCCTTGTCGCCGGTGAGAAAAAGCCAATGAGGGTCATCGGAACCCTGCTTCAAGGTGTAAGCCTTGAGCACCGCCGGCGTGTCGCGCAGCGGATCACTGGTAAGGGAAATGAAGGTGATGTCGTCGGCCTTGTCCCCGAGCAGCTCGCGGACTTCCTTGAGCTTGCGCGTGATCAAAGGGCAGGCGTCGTTGCAACTGGTGAAAATCACGTTGAGCAGCACCACGCGGTTTTGCAGTGCATCACTGTAAAAGCGCAGGGTTTCGCCGTGCTGATTTTGCAGCGGCGTATCGGTGAACCAGGCTTGCGCGTCGTGGGTACCCTTGGCGGGTGCGGCGGCAACTGCGGCTGGTGGCTCGGTTGCATGCTCCTCGTGGGCGAACGCGACATTGCTGAACACCCAGAAACACACGGTCAGAGAGATCCAGTCGAGCATTCTCATGGCTGTTGCTCCATGGCGATGGCGGTGTGTTTGGCATGAGTGCGCTGGCCGCTGAGTTTCTCGACTTCCTTGGCCAGCACTGTCGGGTCGGTGAAGCCGTAGTAGCGCATCCAGTGACGGCTGTTGCCGTCGCCGACGAGGATCAGCGGCTGATGGTTCTTCAGGTCGCCGCTGAAACTGCCCAAACCCTTGAGGGTTTCATTGATCGATTGTGGCGAACCGGTCAGCCAGCTCCAGCCCGGGCCTTTCTGGAACGCGCGGGCGTAATCCTGTAAGCGCTTGGGGTCGTCGCGTTGCGGATCGATGCTGATCGACACCAACTGCACTTCGTTGCCAACCCGTGCGCCGAGCTGTTTCTGCACCTTGCCCATAATCGATGAGACCACCGGGCAGACCGTGGTGCAGCTGGTGTAGATGAAGCTGATGACGACGATTTTGTCCTGCACCAGATCTTGCTCCAGACGCACGGTTTTGCCGTTCTGATCAAGCAGTGGCACGTTGGCGAATTTCACCTGGGCGTGTTCCTGCGTGTTGCGGGCGGGCGCGGTGTGGCCGGCGTGTTCATCCGCCGAATGCGCCTGGACTTGCTGGACGCTGACGGCCAGCAGACACAGGCTGAGCAAGCCACGGGAAGTGATGTGTTTCATGGCGATGTCCTCTTCACTGATTCTGGCCGGGGGTTACCCGAACACTGGCAAATGTTTTGTCATCGAACCCGGCACCGAGCGATGCGGCGCGCACATGCAGATACCAGGCGCCGCTGCGGTCGAGGGTCACCGGCGCTTCGTACACGCCATCGGCGACTTCCTGCGCGGCCACTTCGCGGGGGTGTGAAGTCGGCGCGAGGAAGTAGCGCAACTGCACATCCTTGACGCCGCTGCGCTGGATTTTCTGCTTGCCCTGGACGATGCGAAAACGCACCACGTAAGGGTCGTTGAGCGCTACGGCGGTCTTGTCCAGAAGGAACTCGACCTTTGGCGCGCCGACATGTTTTTCCGGCGCACCGTCTGGTTCGATCTGCGCGGTGAAGCAATGGATGATGTTCGGTTGATTGATCAGGAATGCCACGTCGAAACGCCCCGTCGCCGGCAGTTTCACTCGCGCGCTGTACAGCCCCGGCGAGACCTCGCGCAGGCTGCGGTCGATGACCATGGCGGCACGGGCGATCTGCCCGCGATTGGGATAACCGGACATCGGCGCGTTCATGCCTTCGGCGTAGAAATAGGTGGTGTTGTCCACCGGGTTGACCACAAACACCGCGTTGTCATCGCGCGACACTGCAAGGCTTGAGGCGAGCGGCAAGTCCCCGGCCATGCGCGGCGGTTGCGGGCCGGCTTCGAAGCCTTGGCTGATCGGCTGGCGGCCCTCACCGAGGGAGGCCAGGTTGATCATGGTGACTTTTGGCGAGGCCAGTCCGCGCACGTAGGCGTAGGCCTTGGTGAACACCACTTGGTAGGGTTCGGCGGACACGTCCAGGTCATGGATCGCTGCATCGGTGGAGGCATCAATCACCGTCGCACGGTTTTCCACGGTGTTGAGCACCACACCGAAACGCCCGTCGGCGCTGAAGCCCATCGGGCCGAGGCCTTGCTGCAATTTGATCACGCGGCGCACGCGGTGGCTGGCACTGTCGACCACAGTCACCGTGCCGTCCTTGCCATCGGCCACATACACCGCGCCGGACAATGGCGAGTACGCGACCGACAGCGGGCCGGAGCCGGTCTTGATTTGCTCGACGATGCTCAGGCTGGCGACATCGACCACGCTCAGGGTGCCGTCGTCGCGGTTGCTGACAAAGGCAAAACGGCTGTCCTTGCTGAAGGTTATTTCGTGGTGACCGAGGCCGGTCGCCAGATGCTTGAGCGGTTTCAGGCTTTGCGCATCGATCACGGTGACGCCGGATTCGTCGGGTTTGGCGGCATTGTTGCCGACCCACAACAGGCGCTCATCCGGTTGCAACGCCACGCGCACCGGTTGGCTGCCGGCGTTGATCGAGTCGATGACCTTGAATTGTTCGCTGTCGATCACCGCCACTTCGCCCGCCGCTGGCATCGAAATGAACACACGTTTGTTGTCTTTGGGCGTGACCCAATCCATCGGCGATTGCTTGAGTTCGATGCGCGCCAGGGTGCTGGTGATCCCGCCGACCGATACCGAAGGATCGACCACCGCCACACTGGCATCGCGGTTCATCACCAGCAGGAAATAGCTGTTGAGGTCCAGTAGTGGCCGCGCGCCGATGTTCGATTTGAGATACACTCCGACCCGCGATTTGCAACTCTTGTCGCGGCCCTGGGCCTGATCGGCGGCCAGCGCCTGCGCATCGATCCACGCCCCCGGTGCAACACCGGACAACGGCTGGCCCGATGCGCTGTCGGTGACGCGGAACTGCACGTCGGCAAACTCGCCTTCACGCAGATTACCGTCGGCGGCCAATGGCTTGAGATCGAAATCCACCGCCACGCCGTCGCGGTTCAACTTCTGACTCGCGCCGGCTTGCGCCAGCGCAATCTCACTCAGCGTCAGCACCGCCCCGGCCATGGCCAGGGTGCAAATCCCGATGATGTTGATGATCCTCATCTAGCTCTCCCCTACCTCTTTACCTGGCAAAAAACCGCCCCCCATGTGGGAGCGAGCCTGCTCGCGAAAGCATCTTCAGCCTCACCCTCAAAAACCGAGTTGCTCCCATTCGCGAGCAGGCTCGCTCCCACAAGGAATTTGCATACATCCCACTTCCTCATGCCAACCACTGCCCCCAGTGGGAGCGAGCCTGCTCGCGAAAGCATCTTCAGCCTCACCCTCAAA